>CAUPRZ010000029.1:0-11327 GCA_963513855.1 uncultured Hylemonella sp. | reverse complement strand
TAGACGTGGCCATTCTGGAGGTGGGGCTGGGTGGCCTGCTGGATGCCGTCAACATCTTTGACGCCGACTGCGCCATCATCACCAGCATTGACCTCGACCATATGGAGCTGCTGGGCCCGGACCGCGAGAGTATCGGCCGCGAGAAAGCCGGCATCATGCGCACGGGCCGCCCCGTCATCGTCAGCGACCCCATCCCGCCGCAGAGCGTGATCAACCACGCCGCGGACATCGACGCCGATCTCTGGCGCTCCGGCCGCGACTTCAACTACTCGGGCGACAAGCAGCAGTGGGGCTGGGCTGGCCGCGGCCGGCGTTATAGCGGCCTGGCCTACCCGGCCTTGCGTGGTGCCAACCAGCTGGTCAATGCCTCGGGCGTGCTGGCTGCGCTGAGTGCTCTGCGCGAGCAACTGCCCGTGACGGCCCAGGCCGTACGCAACGGCCTGGCTTTTGTGGAGCTGCCGGGGCGTTTCCAGATCATCCCGGGCCAGCCCACCCTGGTGCTGGACGTGGCGCACAACCCGCATTCGGTGGCGGCCCTCACAGCCAATCTGGACGCCATGGGCTACCACCCGACGACCCACGCCGTCTTCGGCGCCATGGCCGACAAGGACCTGGGGCCCATGCTCACGCGGGTCATGCCCCTGATCGATCGCTGGTACTTCACGGACCTGCCCACGCCGCGCGCCGCGACGGCCGCCGATCTGCAGGCCCGCTGCCAGGCTTTGAACCCCAAGGTGGCGGGGGCTTCCAGTACCCATGACCAGCCCCTGGCCGCCCTGCATGCCGCCCTGGCAGCGGCAGACCCCGCTGATAGAATTGTGGTCTTCGGATCGTTCTACACGGTCGGTGGCGTTCTGAAGGAAGGCGTGCCGCGCCTGCAAGCCCAGCATCTCAACTCCTGAACCCGCAGCCATGGCCTTTTTCAAGTTCCGCAAGGGTGGTGACGACCAGACGGCGCCCGCCGCGCAGCCCGAAAGCGTGGAGGTTCTGCGCCGCCGGGCCAAGAACCGCCTGATCGGTGCGGCCATCCTGGTGCTGATCGGCGTGATCGGTTTCCCCCTGCTGGTGGACAAGCAGCCGCGCCCCGTGGCCGTGGACCTGCCCATCGAAATCCCCGACAAGAACAAGGTGCTGCCCCTGGCCGCACCGCCAGCCCCCTCGGCTCCCGTTGCTGCGGCTGCGCCTGAAGCGGCCCCCTCGGCCTCGGCATCGGGCGTCATCACCCAGGCTGTGCCGGTGCCTGCCGACAAGCCGGCCGCCAAACCCGAGGCGAGCAAACCCGAAGCCAAACCTGAAACCAAGAAGGCCGAGGCGGCCAAGCCCGCGGCCGCCGAAGGCCGTTATGTGGTGCAGGTCGGCTCCTTTGCTGAAGAGGGCCGGGCCCGCGATGCGCGCGCCAAGCTGGAGCGCGCCGGGCTCAAGAATTACACCCAGGCCGTCGAGACCAAGGACGGCAAACGCATCCGTGTGCGCGCAGGTCCCTTTGCCAGCAAGGCCGAGGCCGAGCGCGCCGCCGACAAGATCAAGAAGCTCGACCTGCCGGCCTCGGTGCTGAGCCTGTGAACTGGGCCATGACCGTTCTGGACTGGCTGTTCCTGCTGGGTCTGCTGATCTCGATCGGGCTGGGCGTCTGGCGCGGTTTTGTGTACGAGGTGCTGTCGGTGCTCAACTGGCTGCTGGCCCTGGTGCTGGCCCAGTGGCTGGGCGAAGACGTGGGACGCATGCTGCCCATCGACAGCCAGTCCGAGAGCCTGGTCTATATCGCGGGTTTTGTGCTGGTGTTTGTGGTGTCGGTGTTTATCGGCGGTGTGGTCGTGTGGGGTCTGCCCAAGCTGATCGAGCAGGCCGGTCTGCGTCCGGTGGACCGGGTGCTCGGTGGGGTGTTCGGCCTGCTGCGTGCCGTGCTGCTGGCGCTGGCGCTGGCGGTGCTGGTGCAGATGTCGGTGCTCAAGGAACAGGCCTGGTGGCGTGAATCGCTGGTGGCCGACACCTCGATCTGGGGTCTGAAGAAGCTCAAGCCCCTGCTGCCCGCCAGCGTGAAAAAGTATGTGCCTTGAAGCTTTGGGGCAGAGGGACCACGAGTCCGCCTGCTCCTGATTGGAAGTGAAACTATGTGTGGAATCGTCGGCGTTGTCAGCAACGCACCCGTCAACCAGTTGATCTATGACTCGCTGCTGCTGCTGCAGCACCGCGGGCAGGACGCGGCCGGCATCGTGACCCAGCAGGAACGCAAGTTCTTCATGCACAAGGCTAAGGGCATGGTCAAGGACGTGTTCCGCACGCGCAATATGCGTTCGCTGCCGGGCAACTGCGGCCTGGGCCAGGCGCGTTATCCCACGGCCGGCAATGCTTTCAGCGAAGAAGAGGCCCAGCCCTTCTACGTGAACGCGCCCTTCGGCATCGTGCTGGTGCACAACGGCAATCTCACCAACGCCCATGCGCTCAAGGCCGAGCTGTTCAGCACCGACCACCGCCACATCAACACCGAGAGTGATTCCGAGGTGCTGCTCAACGTGCTGGCTGACGAGATGGACAAGGCCACGCGCGGCAAGCCCCTGCGTGTGGGCGACGTGTTCACCGCTGTGCGTCAGGTGCACAAGCGGGTGCGCGGTTCCTACGCCGTCATCGCGCTGATCGCAGGTCACGGCGTGCTGGCCTTCCGCGACCCCTATGGCATCCGCCCCCTGTGTTTCGGCCGCAGCCCCGACGGCACCGTCATGCTGGCCAGTGAGTCCGTGGTGCTCGATGGCACGGGCCATGTGGTGGAGCGCGATCTGGCCCCGGGCGAGGCCGTGTTTGTGGACCTGGAGGGCCGCATCAGCGCCCAGCAGTGCGCCGATGTGCCGCGCCTCAACCCCTGCATCTTCGAATTCGTCTACCTGGCCCGTCCCGATTCCGTCATGGACGGCATCTCGGTTTACCAGGCGCGCCTGAACCTGGGCGAGACCCTGGCCAAGCGCGTGATCTCCACCGTGCCGCCCAGCGAGATTGACGTGGTGATTCCCATCCCCGAGTCGAGCCGTCCCAGCGCCATGCAGCTGGCCCAGTTGCTGGGCCTGCCCTATCGCGAAGGTTTCGTGAAGAACCGCTACGTGGGCCGCACCTTCATCATGCCGGGCCAGGCCGTGCGCAAGAAGAGCGTGCGTCAGAAGCTAAATGTGATCGGCAGCGAATTCAAGGGCCGTAATGTGCTGCTGGTGGACGACTCCATCGTGCGCGGCACGACCAGCCAGGAGATCGTGCAGATGGCCCGCGAGGCCGGTGCCAGCAAGGTCTATCTGGCCAGCGCCGCGCCGCCGGTGCGCTACCCCAACGTCTACGGCATCGACATGCCGACGGTGGAGGAGCTCGTCGCCCATGGCCGCACCGTGGAAGAGGTGCGCCAGATCATCGGGGCCGACGCGTTGATCTACCAGGACGTGGATGCCATGAAGCTGGCCATCGGCAAGCTGAACACCAAGATCGCCGGTTTTGATGCCTCCTGTTTCGACGGGGTCTACGTGACCGGTGATATCCAGGCCGCCGACATCGAGCGCTTGAACACCGCCCGTGTCAAAGGCGGCGAAGACGAGGCTGACAGCTCGCGTCTGGCCCTGCCCAACCATCAGGGAGATTGAGGGCATGAGCAGAAAATCTTCCCTGCCCGAAGGCCTGCGCCTGCAGACGCTTGCGGTGCGCGCCGCCGCCGAGCGCAGCCAGTACGGTGAGAACTCCGAGGCGCTGTACCTGACCAGTGGTTATGTGCAGCCCAGTGCCGAAGCCTCAGCACGTCGTTTTGCCGGCGAGGAAGAGGGTTACACCTATGGCCGCACGGGCAACCCCACGGTCAGCAGCATGGAACTGCGCCTCGCGGCGCTCGAAGGCACCGAGGCCTGCATGGCCACGTCTTCCGGCATGTCGGCCATCATGTTGATGTGCTTCAGCCTGCTCAAGGCCGGCGACCACGTGGTCTTTTCCCAGTCCATGTTCGGCTCGACCATCAAGCTCATCGGTTCGGAGTTCGCACGTTTCGGCGTCGAGTCCACGGCCGTGCCGCAGACAGACCTGGCCGCGTGGAAAGCGGCGATCCGCCCCAACACGCGCCTGCTGTTTGCCGAGACGCCGACCAATCCCTTGACCGAGGTCTGTGACATCGCTGCGCTCGCCGATATGGCGCACAACGCCGGCGCGCTGCTCGCGGTCGACAACTGCTTTGCCACACCGGCCCTGCAGCGCCCGGTTCAGCTGGGTGCGGACATCATCATGCATTCGGGAACCAAATACCTCGACGGCCAGGGCCGTGTGATGGCCGGTGCCCTGTGCGCGAGTGAGAAGCTGGTGATCGAGAAATTCCTGCCGGTGCAGAAGAACAGCGGCATGATCCTCTCGCCCTTCAACGCCTGGGTGGTGCTCAAGGGCCTGGAGACGCTGGATCTGCGCATGCGTGCGCAGAGCGCGCTGGCGCACGAGCTGGCTGTCTGGCTGGAGCAGCACCCGTCCGTGGCCCGTGTCTACTATCCGGGCCTGGCCTCACATCCCCAACACGCTCTGTCCATGAAGCAGATGACGGGCGGCGGTGCCGTGCTGTCCTTTGACGTCAAGGCCGGCAGCCCCGAGCAGGCACGTGCGCGCGCCTTCCATGTGCTGGACACTTTGCAGACCCTGTCCCTGTGCACCAATCTCGGTGACACCAAGACCCTGCTCACACATCCGGCCAGCACCTCGCACGGCAAGCTGTCCGAGGCCCAGCGCCAGGCGGCTGGCATCACCCAGGGCCTGATCCGCGTGGCCGTGGGTCTGGAGCATCCGCAAGACGTGCAGGACGACCTCGCGCGTGGCCTTGACACCCTGTCCTGATTTTTCGAACTGAACTGATTCCGTGACCCAACGCGTACGCACCCGTTTTGCCCCGTCCCCGACGGGTTTCATCCACCTGGGCAATATCCGCTCGGCTCTTTACCCCTGGGCCTTTGCGCGCGCCACTGGCGGCGACTTCATCCTGCGCATCGAGGACACCGATCTGGACCGATCCACCCAGGCCGCCGTGGACGTCATCATCGAAGGCATGGACTGGCTGGGCCTGAGCTACGACGAAGGCCCGTTCTATCAGATGCAGCGCATGGAGCGCTACAAGGCCGTACTGGCTGAGCTGCAGGCCGCGGGCCACGTCTACCCCTGCTATATGAGCGTGGAAGAACTCGACGCCCTGCGCGAGCGCCAGATGGCCCACAAGGAAAAGCCGCGTTACGACGGGACCTGGCGCCCAGAGCCGGGCAAGACCTTGCCGCCTGTGCCCGCCGGCGTACAGCCCGTGCTGCGGTTCAAGAACCCGCAGGGCGGTGTCGTGGCCTGGGATGACAAGGTCAAGGGCCGCATCGAGATCAGCAACGAAGAGCTCGACGATCTCGTGATCGCGCGCCCCGATGGCACGCCCACCTACAACTTCTGTGTAGTGGTGGATGACATCGACATGACCATCACCCACGTGATCCGTGGCGACGACCATGTGAACAACACGCCGCGCCAGATCAACATCTTCCAGGCGCTGGGCAAGGAACCGCCGGTTTATGCCCACCTGCCCACCGTGCTCAACGAGCAGGGCGAGAAGATGAGCAAGCGCAACGGCGCCAAGCCCGTCACGCAGTACCGCGACGAAGGTTATCTGCCCGACGCCATGGTGAACTATCTGGCGCGCCTGGGCTGGAGCCACGGTGACGACGAGATCTTCAGCCGCGCGCAATTCCTGGAGTGGTTCAACCTCGACCACCTGGGCCGCAGCGCTGCGCAGTTCGACGAGGCCAAGCTGCGCTGGGTCAATGCCCAGCACCTCAAGGCCATGGCGGATGAGGCGCTGGCACCGTTGGTACTTGCTCAACTGCAGAAGCGTGGCATCGCTGCAGATGAACGGCTGGTGCGCATCTGCGGCCTGTTCAAGGACCGCTGCGACACCACCGTGGCCCTGGCCGACTGGGCCCAGGCCTTCTACGCCGACGTGAGCCCCAAGGCCGAAGACCTGGCCCAGCACATCACGGAGGCGGTCAAGCCGGCGCTGGCCCAGCTGGCCGAAAAACTGGCCACCAGCGCCTGGGACAAGGCCTCGATTGCGGCCGCCATCAAGGAAGTGCTCACCGCCACCGGCCTGAAAATGCCGCAGCTGGCCATGCCCGTGCGGGTGCTGGTGCTGGGCACGCCCCAGACCCCCTCACTGGACGCCGTGCTGGAACTCCTGCCACGCGAAAAAGTTCAGGCCCGTTTGCAAAGGGGCTGAATTTCAGTCTATAATTCGAGGCTCGACACGATGCTTTTGCGAAAAAGTGTCAGACGAAATGGGGGTATAGCTCAGCTGGGAGAGCGCTTGCATGGCATGCAAGAGGTCATCGGTTCGATCCCGTTTACCTCCACCAGTTTCTCGTCGAGTCGGAACAGTCCAGGTTATGACCCTATCGTCTAGAGGCCTAGGACATCACCCTTTCACGGTGAGTACCGGGGTTCGAATCCCCGTAGGGTCGCCAAGTTTTGCAGCACTTGGTCTGCTTGCTACAAGCAAGTAGACGAACGTTGCGCCACGTGGAGTGGTAGTTCAGTTGGTTAGAATACCGGCCTGTCACGCCGGGGGTCGCGGGTTCGAGTCCCGTCCACTCCGCCAAAAATAAAAAGCCGTTGCACGCAAGTGCAACGGCTTTTTTCTTGGTGCCTATCCCCACGGTGTCCCTGTGAACCACCGCTTGATCCCGTCAGGCTGACTTGTCGATCTTGAGTTGGTTGCGCAAGTGCGTGAGGGCGTGACTGTGGTTGAACACCTCTTAGGCGAGCGGCACGGCCTTATGGTTGACAATGTCAATTTGTTTTGGCATGATAGTTGAACTTATCAACTTTCAATCGAGGTGTTGAATTGACTACACCCCAACGTCGGATCCAGCGTGTCCGGCATGAACTCCGCATCCGGGACGTCCAGGTCAGCCAGGTGGAGCGCCTGGGCCCGAACTTCCTGCGCATCACGTTTTCCGGCCCCGCCCTGGCGGATTTCCGTTCCGATTCTTTCGACGACCACGTCAAGTTCATCATCCCCGGCCCGGGCGATGAGCCCGTGCGGCGCGACTACACGCCTTGCCGTTACGACGCGCAGCAGCAGAGCCTGGTGCTCGAATTTGCCCTGCACGGGCAGGGCGCGGTGTCGGACTGGGCTCGGCAGGCCCAGGTGGGCCAGACGGTGACCATCGGCGGACCCCGCGGCTCCATGATCGTTCCTCTAGACTACGACTGGCATCTGCTGGTGGGTGATGCCACGGCTCTGCCGGCCATCCACCGCCGCCTGGAAGAACTGCCGGCCGGTGTTCAGGCCCGGGTCATCGTGCAGCTCGACGATCCGGCCGACAGGCGCGCGCTGCAGAGTCGCGCGAAGCTGGACGTGGTGTGGGTCGATATGCCCGAGGCACTGACGGCTACTGTACAGGCGTTGGATTTGCCGCAGGGCGAAGGTTTTGTCTGGTGCGCTGGCGAGGCCTCCCTCATGGCCGGGCTGCGCAGCATCCTGATGGAGCAGAAGTCCCACCCCAAGGAGGCGATGAAGGTGGCCGCCTACTGGAAGCGGGGCGCCTCGGATTACCACGAGAAGCTGGAAGCCTGAGGGCCGGTCAGGGCAAGAAAAAACCCGCCCATCGTGCGATGAGCGGGTTTTCTGTTTGGTGCCGGAGAGATGAATCGAACACCCGACCTTCTCATTACGAATGAGCTGCTCTACCGACTGAGCTACACCGGCGAAGCCGCAAATTATACCTTCTTGGCGTGGTAGGACGTGACCCGCTCGACCTCGTTTTTCGAGCCCAGGATCACGCTCACACGCTCGTGCAACTGCTTGGGCTGGATGTCCAGGATACGTTGATGGCCGTTGGTGGCGGCGCCACCGGCCTGCTCGACCAGCCAGCCCATGGGGTTGGCTTCGTACATCAGGCGCAGCTTGCCGGGTTTGTTAGGTTCGCGCTTGTCCCAGGGGTACATGAAGACACCGCCGCGGGTGAGGATGCGGTGCACGTCGGCCACCATGGAGGCGATCCAGCGCATGTTGAAGTCCTTGCCGCGAGGGCCTTCCTTGCCCAACAGGCACTCGTCGATGTAGCGCTTCACGGGCTCGTCCCAGTGGCGCATATTGCTCATATTGATCGCGAATTCCTTGGTGTCAGGCGGGATCTGTACGTTCTCCTGCGTGAGCACGAAGGAGCCCTGCTCGCGGTCCAGCGTGAACATGGCCACACCGTCGCCGACCGTCAGCACCAGGGTGGTCTGGGGGCCATAGACGCAGTAGCCGGCGGCCACCTGTTGCTTGCCCGGTTGCAGGAAATCGCTGGCGCTGACCGGCTCGACAGTCTTGGGGTCATCGTTGTGCTTTTTCAGCACGCTGAAGATGGTGCCGATGCTGACGTTGACGTCGATGTTGCTGGAGCCGTCGAGGGGATCAAACAGCAGCAGGTATTCGCCCAGGGGGTAGCGGTTGGGCACGGCGTAGATGTCGTCCATCTCCTCCGAGGCCATGGCGGCCAGGTGGCCGCCCCATTCATTGGCTTCGATCAGCACCTCGTTGGCAATGATGTCCAGCTTCTTCTGCACTTCGCCCTGCACGTTTTCGCTGCCGGCTGTGCCCAGCACGCCGCCGAGCGCGCCCTTGTTGACGGCCTGGCTGATGCTCTTGCAGGCGCGGGCCACCACTTCCAGCAGCAGGCGCAGCTCGGACGGAATGTGGCCGTGCACGCGCTGCTGTTCGACCAGGTAGCGGGTGAGGGAGATCTTGGAACTCATGGGCATGTCCTCTTGGGGTTCAGTCGGCGAGGGCGCGGGTCACAACCTCGCGCACGTCGTTGCTCAGGTCGGGTTTGGCAGCCACGCGGGCGATGGCTTCACGGGCAGCGTGGCGGTAGGGCTCAGCCAGTTTCTTCCAGCGGTCCAGTGCACGTGCCAGACGGGCAGCGACCTGGGGGTTGATGGCGTCGAGCTCGATCACACGATCGCTCCAGTACACATAACCGGCTGCGTCAGCGCGGTGGAAGGCGCCGGGGTTGGCGCTGCAGTAGCTGAAGATCAGGCTGCGTGCGCGATTCGGGTTGCGCAGATTGAAGTCCGCGTGGTTCATGAGCTGGCGCACGGCCGGCAGCACTTGGCCGCCGCGGTCACTGGCGCCGGCCTGCAGGGCGAACCATTTGTCCAGCACCAGGGCCTCGTTCTTGAACAGGGTGTGGAAGCGCTCCAGCGCAGGCGTGGCCAGCGCGTGGCCGCTGTGCACCAGGGCGGCCAGGGCGTTGAAGCGGTCGGTCATATTGCCCGCGTCCTTGAAACGCTGGTAGGTCTTGCCGGGCCAGATCACGTCGCCGGTTTCGCGTGCGGCGAGACAGAGCATGGTGAGGGCCAGGCCGGTGAGGGCACGGCGGCCGCTGGATGTCGCATCCGGCTGGTAGGCACCTGTGTCCTGGTGTTCTTCATAGGCCCAGGCCCAGTCGTTTTGCAGTTCCAGTGCAAGCTGCTGGCGCATGGCCTCGCGCACGGCGTGCACACGCTGCGGGTCCACCACATCCAGCTGCTCGGCCATATAGGTCTCGGCGGGCAGGGTGAGCACCAGCTCCTTGAAGGCCGCGTCCAGCTTGGGGTGGCGCAGCACCTGGCGCATGGCGTCCACATAGGCGACGTCCAGTACCTTGGCCTCGCCGGGCAGGGCGCTGCCGCGGATGAAAGCCAGGGCGCGCTTGACGGCCAGGCGCTGGCCGGCTTCCCAGCGGTTGAAGGGATCGCTGTCGTGGGCCAGCAGGGTGAGCAGCTGTGCGTCGCTGTAGTCCACGGTCAGGATCACCGGGGCGCTGAAACCGCGCAGCAGCGAGGGCACAGGCTCGGCGTCGACGTTGATGAATCGCAGGGTCTGCGTGGCTTCGGTCAGCACGATGGTGCGTGAGCTGGCGCCGGGTGCGGCTTCGCCTTCCAGTTGCAAGGGCAGCGCACGACCGTCGGCCGTGACCAGACCCAGGCTGACCGGGATGACAAAGGGCTCCTTGACGGCCTGGCCTGGCGTGGGCGCACAGCTCTGGCTCAGCGTCAGCGTGTAGCTACGGGCAGCTGCGTCGTACTGGGCGTTGGCGTTCAGGCGCGGTGTGCCGGCCTGGCTGTACCAGCGCTTGAACTGCGGTAGCAGGCGCGCGAGTTCGGAGCCGGGGTTGGCGTCGGCTATGACCTGTGAAAAATCGTCGCAGGTCACGGCCTGGCCATCAAAACGCTGGAAGTACAGGGCCATGCCCTGGGCAAAACCCTCGCGGCTCGTCAGCGTCTGCTGCATGCGCACGACTTCGGCGCCTTTTTCGTAGACGGTGACGGTGTAGAAGTTGTTGATCTCGATGTAGCTGTCGGGCCGCACCGGGTGGGCCATGGGGCCCGCATCCTCGGGGAACTGGGCGGTGCGCAGCACACGCACGTCTTCGATGCGCTTGACGGCGCGCGCCGAGAGGTCGCCCGCCAGGTCCTGGCTGAACTCCTGGTCGCGGAAGACGGTCAGGCCTTCCTTGAGGCTCAACTGGAACCAGTCGCGGCAGGTGACGCGGTTGCCGGTCCAGTTGTGGAAGTACTCGTGGCCGACCACGCTTTCGATGTTGGCGTAGTCGGTGTCGGTGGCCGTGGCCTGATTCGCCAACACGTACTTGGTGTTGAAGATGTTCAGGCCCTTGTTCTCCATGGCGCCCATATTGAAGTCGCTGGTGGCGACGATCATGAAACGTTCCAGGTCGAGCGGCAGCTTAAAACGCGCCTCGTCCCAGGCCACGGAGGCCATGAGGGAGTTCATGGCATGTTCGGTCTTGTCCAGGTCGCCCGGGCGCACATAGACCTGCAACAGGTGGTCCTGGCCGTTGCGGGCGGTGATGCGCTGTTCACGCGCGACCAGCTGGCCGGCGACCAGAGCGAAGAGGTAGCAGGGCTTCTTGTGCGGGTCCACCCACTTGGCAAAGTGGCGGCCGTCTTCCAGATCGCCTTGTTCGACCAGGTTGCCGTTGGACAGCAGCACCGGGTATTTCTTTTTGTCGGCGCGCAGGGTCACCGTGTAGCTGGCCATCACGTCGGGACGGTCCAGGAAGTAGGTGATACGACGGAAGCCCTCTGCCTCACACTGCGTGAAGAAAGAATCGTTGCTCACGTACAGGCCCATGAGCTTGCTGTTCTTCGCCGGATTGCAGGTGGTGAAGATCTCCAGCTTGAAGGGCGCATCCCCTTCGGGCAGGTTTTCCAGCACCAGTTGGCCGCCGTCCATCTTGAAGCTGGTGCCCTGGCCGTTGACCAGCACACGCGCCAGGTTCAACTCCTCGCCGTCCAGGCGCAGGGGC
>CAUPRZ010000028.1:0-11339 GCA_963513855.1 uncultured Hylemonella sp. | reverse complement strand
CTGGACTGGCTGCTCACGCACGAGATGATCCCGCTGGACGTGCAGTCGGCCTGGCAGCGTAAGTGCGAGGAGGCCCTGGCCCTCATCGCACAGTATCCGGTGCTCACCGGTGCGCCCGGCGACATCCGCCGCCTGCGCCTGCACGGCGACTGCCACCCCGGCAACATCCTCTGGACCCCGGCCGACGCCCCCGCCGCGGCCGGCCCGGGCCCGCACTTTGTGGACCTGGACGACGCCCGCATGGGCCCGGCCGTGCAGGACCTGTGGATGCTGCTCTCCGGGGATCGTGCCCAGCGCACCTACCAGCTGAGTTGTTTGCTCGATGGTTATGAACAGATGCGCGACTTCGACCGCCGCGAACTCGCGCTCATCGAGCCTTTGCGCACCCTGCGCCTCATCCACTACAGCGCCTGGCTGGCGCGCCGCTGGGACGACCCCACCTTCCCGCACAACTTCCCCTGGTTCGGCAGCAGTGACTACTGGCAGGGCCAGGTGCAGATGCTGGAAGACCAGATCGAAGTGATGCAGGAAGAGCCACTCAGCGTCTGAACACGGCCCATCAGGCTTAGGGATAGTCCGCACAGGGATAGTCCGGGGGCGGCAGAGACGGGCGCGGGCTAGCATGGTTGCAAACAAGCGGAGACCAGCCATGCGTACTTCCCTCCTGCACGGCCTGTGCGCCGTCTTCCTTTGCGTGGCCACAGCGGCCCCGGCCCAGGCGCAGAACTATCCCGCCAAGTCGGTACGCATCGTCGTGCCCTTCGCGGCCGGCGGCCCGGCCGACAACTACGCGCGTTTTATCGGCCAGCGCCTCAGCGAGACCCTGGGCCAACCTTTTGTCGTGGACAACCGGCCCGGCGCGGGCTCCATCATCGGCACCGACCTGGTAGCCAAGGCCCCGGCCGATGGCTACACCCTGCTGATGATGTCCAACACCCACACGGTCAACGAGACGCTGATCCCCAGCAAGCCCTACCAACTCATGCGCGACTTCCTGCCCGTGGCGCCGGTCAACTACTCGGACCTGCTGCTGGTGACCCATCCCTCGCTGCCGGTGCAGAACCTGCAGGACATCCTCAAGCTCACCAAAGAAAAACCCGGCAAGTACAACTACGCTTCCAGCGGCCCGGGCACCCCGTACCACATGGCCGGTGAGCTGTTCAAGAGCATGGCCGGCATCTATCTCGTGCACATCCCCTACCGCGGCAGCTCGGGCGCACGCGCCGACATCATCGGCGGCCAGGTCGACATGATGTTCGACGCCCTCACCACCATGGCCGAACAGGCCCGCGCCGGCAAGGTGCGCGCCATCGCCACCAGCGGACGCCAGCGCTCGGCCGTGCTGCCCGACGTGCCCACCCTGTCCGAAGCCGGCCTGCCCGGTTACGAAGCCACCATCTGGCTCGGGCTCATGGCGCCCCGTGGCACGCCACCGGCCATCGTCCAGCAGCTCAATGAGGCGGTGAGCAAGATCGTGAGTCAACCCGAGGTGACCCAGCTCTGGACCAAACAGGGCGCCACCCCCATGCGCATGAGCCCGCAGGAGTTCGACAAATACATGCGCGAAGACATCGTCAAGTGGGCACGTGTCATTCAGGCGGCAGGCATCAAGGCTGATTAAATGAAACACCCCCAGGCTCCGCGCACTGCGTGTCGCTTCGCCACCCCCCTCAAGGGGGCAACGCCAGCGGCCCGGCAAAGCCGGCGCCACGGCGTTCCTCGCCTATGCCTCGTGTTCGCAGCCGTTTCTTCCATGGCGGGAAACCAATCATGAGTTCTTTGAAAATTCTCAGCGGCGGCGCGGCCCAGGGCCTGGTGCAGCAGCTGCGCGGCAACTTCTACAGCGAGACCGGGCGCGCCATCGAAGGCAGCTTTGGCGCCGTGGGCGCCATGCGCGACAAGCTGCTGGCCGGCGAGCCCTGCGACGTGCTCATCCTCACCCAGGCCCTGATCGAAGAGCTCACCATCGCCGGCCGTGTGCAACCCGGCTCGTCCCGGGCCCTGGGGGTGGTGCGTACTGGCGTGGCCGTCAAGACTGGCGAGCCCCAGCCCAAGGTGGACACGCCCGACGCACTCAAGGCCGCGCTGCTGGCTGCCCAAGGCATCTACTTCCCCGACCCCGTGCGCGCCACGGCCGGCATCCACTTCATGGGCGTGCTCAAGCGTCTGGGCATCGACCAGCAGGTGGCCGGTGCCCTGCGTCCCTATCCCAATGGCGCCACGGCCATGAAGGAAATGGCCGGCACCAGCGGCCCCGGCCTGATCGGCTGCACCCAGGTGACCGAAATCCTCTACACCCCCGGCGTGCAACTCGTGGCCCTGCTGCCCAAGATCTTCGAGTTGGCCACGGTCTACACCGCCGCCGTGGCCAGCAAGGCCGAACAGCCCCAGGCCGCACGCATGCTCATCGACATGCTCTCGGCGCCCGACGCCGTGCCCCTGCGGCGCGCGGGTGGTTTCGAGTAGTCACAAGGAATACTTGCGCGGCGCATAACATCGCCGTTTTGCTTTTTTGATCGGGAGTGAACACCTCATGCTGCTGACACGTCGCCATTTCTGGGTCTGGGCCGCCGGCCTGGCCCTGCTCACCGCCTGCACCACCGTACCGCGTGAGGCCCAGACCCCGCCCATCGTCTTCGTGCACGGCAATGGCGACAGCGCCGCACTCTGGCAGACCACCTTCTGGCGTTTTGAATCCAACGGCTGGCCGCGTGACCGCCTGCACGCCATCGAGCTGCCCTACCCATTGGCACGTGACGACGACAGCAAGGCCCAGCCCGGCCGCACGTCTACTGCCGAACACATGGCCTATCTGAAGGCCGAGGTGGACAAGGTCTTGCGCGCCACCGGTGCGCAGCAGGTGGTGCTCATCGGCAATTCACGCGGCGGCAACGCCATGCGCAACTACATCCAGAACGGCGGCGGTTCCGCCACCGTCTCGCACGCCATCCTGGGCGGCACGCCCAACCACGGCGTCTGGGCCATCAAGGGTTTCCGTGAGGCCAATGAATTCGCGGGCACCGGCCCCTTCCTCACGGGCCTGAACGCGCCCAAGAACGCCAATGGCGATGAAGTCACCGGCCCCGTGCGCTGGATGACCATCCGCAGTGACAACAACGACAAGTTCGCCCAGCCCGACGGCCTGTGGATCGGCGCCAAAGGCACGCCCACCAACGTCACCGCCGCCGGCCCCGAGCTCAAGGGCGCCACCAATGTGGTCATCCCGCGCATCGACCACCGCGAAACCTCCTACTCGCCCGCCGCCTTCGCCGCGACCTATCGTTTCATCACCGGCCGCGAACCGGCCGTGAGCAGCATCAGCCCCGAGGCCCGCATCGAACTGGGCGGCACCGTCACCGGCCTGGGCGTGGACTCGCTCAACCCGGCCAGCGGCAACTTCGGCAACAACCTTCCCCTGCCCGGCGCCGAACTGGCCATCTACGAGACCGACCCCGCCACCGGCGCACGCCGCGGCGCGGCCGCATACACCCGCAAGGTCGGCGCTGATGGCCGCTGGGGGCCCTACACCGCCAAGGCCGGCACGGCCTACGAATTCGAACTCAAGGCCGCGGGCTACGCCACCACCCACATCTACCGCAGCGCCTTCCCGCGTTCCAGCAGCATCGTCAACCTGCGGCCCGAGCGTATTGCCGCGGCCGACCAGGACGCCCAGGCCCTGGCCATCTTCACGCGCCCACGGGGTTACTTCGATGCGCAGCGGGATCGCCTGAGCTTGGACGGGCAAGCCCTGCCGCCCGGTGTGCCGCCTGCCGGCGCCGGCGTGTCCAGCTCCAAGCTCAAACTCGCCAACGCCGCAGACCGCGCCATCACGGCCGAATTCAACGGTGAAAAGCTGGTGGGCCGTGTCTGGCCCGCGGCGCAGCAGCGGGTGACGGTGCTGGAGTTGACGTACTGAGTTTTCACTGCGGGTGAGTTGGGTGGCGTCCCCCGCTTGGGGGAGGCGCCGCTTATCCCCGCTCTGACGATAGACCTTTGCTTGTCTCTTCAGGACTCGACCATGCCCCTGACCCGCATCTCCGCCCCCAGGCACCTGTCTCACGCCAAGATCAAGGCCCTGGCCGACGCGGCACAAGAGGCGCTTGTCACCACCTGCAACGTCCCGCCCAAGGACCTCTTCCAGCTGCTGGCGCGCTTTGATGCCCAAGAGATGATCCTGGACCCCACCTTCGGCGGTGTCAGCCGCTCGCAAGACGCCTGCATCGTGGAGATCACCTTTCTCCAGGGGCGCACGGACGAGCAGAAGCGGGCGCTCTACCAGCGCCTGACCGCGCTTGCTGTTGAGGCAGGTTTCCGCCCGGACGACGTGATGATCGCCCTCGTGGAGAACACCCGCATGGACTGGTCGCTGGGGCATGGCGTGGCGTATGCAGACCACGTCCAGGCCTTGAAGCCGGGCGGGACCTGAGCCACTGCGCAGTGGCGACACTCAGCGCACGGGCTTCTCCGCGCCCACCCGTCCCTCCGCTCTTGCCGACAGATAAGCGTACAGATCCAGGATGTGCGCGTTCACGCGCGGCTCGTTCTGCCAGGCGGGCATGACGAGTGCCTGGTCGCGGCGTTCCATGAGGATGTCTACCTGCGTTTCGCGTGTGGCACGCGTCGGCGCGGGCTGGCCCTGCAGGGTGCTGTCGTAGCGGTAGAGCACCAGGCTCACAAACTGGCGCGGGCCCAGGGGCTGTACGCGGGCCAGCAGGTCGGGAGCATTCGCCGTGCCTTTGGCGTCTACGCCGTGGCAGCTGGCGCAGCGGTCCTGGTAGACACGCCAGCCCAGATAGGCCGAGCCCAGGGGCTGCTGCTCTTGCGCCAGCTCGCGTGCGGCCTTGGGGTTCTCCCATTCCACGGCGCAGCCGGCCAGCGTGAGCAGGGCTGCGGACAGCAGGGCCGGGATGTGCCGGAGCTTGTGCATGGTGTGTCCTCCAGCGACGGCTGGTTGCAATCGCTCTCTGCATTGTGCGCGCCGGGTCGGGCGCAGTCTTGATGCTGCTCAAAAGGCGCTTGTCTCTGCGCTGAAGCCCGGGTCCGTAAAATTCCGGGTATCACCACCCCAAGCAGACCCGTTCGCCCATGTCAGAGCCCAGCGATTTCAACAGCGACAGTGCTGTCTACAAGACCCTCCTGGAGTCCACCCGCGCCATCCCCTGGAAGATTGACTGGGCCACCATGCGCTTTGCCTACATCGGGCCCCAGATTGAGTCCCTGCTCGGCTGGAGCCCGGAAAGCTGGGTCAGCGCCGAAGACTGGGCTGCACGCATGCACCCCGAGGACCGGGAGTGGGTGGTGAACTTTTGCGTCTCGCAGTCCAAGTCCGGCGTCGACCATGAGGCCGATTACCGCGCACTGACCAAGGACAAGGGCTACGTCTGGATCCGCGACGTGGTGCACGTGGTGCGCAATGCGGCGGGTGAGGTGGAGTCGCTGGTCGGTTTCATGTTCGACATCAGCGAACGCAAAAAGACCGAAGAAAAGCTCGTCGCCCTCCAGCACGAACTGGAAGCCCTGTCCTTCAAGGACGGCCTGACCGGCATCGCCAACCGCCGCCAGTTCGACACCCGCCTGGCAAAAGAATGGTCGCTGGCGCGCACCAGCCAGCAACCCCTGTCCCTGCTCATGCTGGACGTGGACCTCTTCAAACAGTACAACGACCTGTATGGCCACCTGCAGGGCGACAAATGCCTGATCGCCATCGCCCAGGCCCTGGGCCAGGCCGCCGTGGGACCACGTGATGAGGTGGCGCGTTTTGGCGGGGAAGAGTTTGTCATCCTGCTGCCCGAAACCGACGCTCAGGGTGCGCACAAGGTGGCCGAGCGTTGCCAGCGCCTGCTCGACAAGCAGGCCCTGGACCACAAACTCTCGCCGCACGGGCAGCGCGTGACGGTCAGCATCGGCGTTGGCACCGTTGTCCCTGGCGAGGCCCAGCAACACCATGAGCTGCTGCAGGCCGTGGACCGGCAGCTCTACACGGCCAAGCAGAAGGGCCGCAACCGCATCGAAAGCGCCTGAGCGCCCACTGTCTATCTCACCATCCAGCCTATGACCTACACCGTTCAACACCAGGAAGCCGACTCCAAGGGCGCCTTTTTCATCGCCCGCCCCGAAGGCGGCCATCTCGCCGAGATGACCTACAGCCGGGCCAACCCCACGCTGATCATCATCGACCACACGGACGTGGATCCCTCCCTGACCGGCCAGGGCATCGGCCGCAAGCTGCTGGATGCGCTGGTGGCCTGGGCGCGCGAGACGAAAACCAAGGTCATGCCCCTGTGTCCTTATGCCAAGGCCCAGTTCGGCAAGGACCCGGCCATCCGCGACGTGCTGATGTAAGTCGTCCCTCCGGGCCAAGAAAAAGCCGCCCGAGGGCGGCTTTTGTTTGGGCGTGGCGGTCTCAAGCCACAGGGCCGGCCTTCACTGCCGCGGCGCCACCCGCGCCAAGAACGGCGGGGGCTGGTAGGCCGGCAGCACCTTGCAACCCGCGCCAAACTTGGCTTCGGCACGTTTGCATCCTTCGGCCACAGCGGCCGGCGTGGGCTTCTCGCCGCGCTCCACCCACTGCAGCAGCGCTTCGAACAACGCCACATAGGTCGGGTCGCTCAGGTAGCTGTGCGTGTTGTGGTCGCTGTACACCTGCACCAGGCGCGCGCCATTGCCCGCGCTCTCCAGGGTCTGGCGATATGCGCTCTGCATCTCTACAAAAGCAGTTGGGTCGTTGATACCGTGCACCGACAGCACCGGTACGGCAACACGGCCCGTCATGTCCGTGTCGTCGGCCAGGCGGGCCACGGCGGCCGGGTCGGCCTTGTAGCGCAGCACGGCGGCGTTGAGCGCAGCGTCATCTGCCGAGCCCTGGTAACGCACCTGGTCGTTGCGGAAGGCGTTGCGGCCCTGGGTGCGGTTTTGGGCGATGTCCTGGAAGTGCCAGGTGGCCCAGTTCAGGTGCCCCGTCACCGAAGACTCGGGGATCTTGAGCACGTCAACTATGGCCTTGAGCTTGCGCGCCTGTTCCGTCGTGCGCTGCGCGGCGGGTTTGCGTGTGGCCAGGCACTCCTCCACGCGGGCACTCAGCTCGGCGCTGGTCAACTTGCTGTCGGCGGGCAGGCCCATCCACAGCGGGTACTGGGGCTCGTCGCTGCGCGGATGGTTGTTGCACAGGTGCTGGTAGATCACGCGCAGGTCCAGCCGGAAGTCATAGGAACGGGTGCCACCGGCCAGCACGCCGCTGCTCAGCAGCACTGCGTCATAAGGCGAGCGCATGCCCGGGCCGGCGTACATCTCGGCCGCCTTGGCCGCCACATTGGCGCCCCAGGACTGGCCGTGCAGCAGCGTGCGTGTGGGCTGGCCCACGTGCTGCACAAAGATGCGGCGCACACGCTCCGTGTCCTCGGCCGCGCTGCGCACGGCCACGCCGCCCTGGCGGAAGACCGAGCCCGCCCAGGCATAACCCGCGCGCACCGTGATGGCCCAACGCTCAATGTCTTCGTCCGCACGGCTGGCCTTGGGCGCGCCCAGGGTGGGGCCGCCGTGGGCGTGCACCACCAGCATCTTGTTCCACTGCGCGGGGATCACGATCAGGTAGTGGGCAGTGGCCGAGTCCTGGCCGCGCAGGCAGCGCGCGCCCTCGGGTGTGCCCTTGGGGCAGGCGGCGGCCTGGGGCGCGGCTTCGGCCGGGCCGGATGTTTGTGTGGGGTTCTGTGCGCAGCCGGCCAGGGCGGCCAGCAGCAGGGGCAGCGTCAAACGCTGCCAGGTGGGGAAGGTCATGCCTTGTCTCCGTTGTTGTGGGGTGGTGGGATGCTAGTGAGGCAGGCGAAGAAAGGCAAATACGTGTCTGTTGCGAGCCAGGCCTGTACGCCTGGAAATCTCGCGAATGGACATCTGTTCTCGCAGTGCCCAACGCCTGATGACATTCAATGTCGCCACGTCTATCACTCCTAATTTCTCCCTGCTTTTAAAACTTGCAGGGTAGGGCCTACGTGGGTCAACTTTGGATGGAAATCACTGTCCTAAGTGGGTCAGATTTCGGCGGAATTCAACACTCTTGGCTCGTGTTTGATCGCTTTGATGCGAAAGCCGAAATTGATGGCTCAACAAAAAACCACCCGAAGGCGGTTTTTTGTTGCAGTGCAAAAGCAGCTTAAACCAGCAACGCATTCACCCGCTTCACATACGCCGCCGGGTCCTCCGGCAGCCCGCCTTCGGCCAGCAGGGCCTGGTCGTAGAGGATGTGGGCCAGGTCGTGGAAGTGCACGGAACCGTCGAGCTTCTTTAC
The DNA here is from genome assembly GCA_963513855.1 of uncultured Hylemonella sp. Taxonomy (GTDB): domain Bacteria; phylum Pseudomonadota; class Gammaproteobacteria; order Burkholderiales; family Burkholderiaceae_C; genus Hylemonella. The sequence goes on along the minus strand of CAUPRZ010000028.1, from coordinate 3,058 downwards.
CAGCGCGTGTTCAGGGTTGATCTCCAGCACGGGCTTGCTGTCCGGGGCCTTCTGGCCGGCCTGTTTGAGCAGGCGGGCCAGCTGGTTGCTCATGTCGCCGTCTTTCACCACCAGGCAGGCCGGTGAGTCGACCAGGCGGGTGGTGACGCGCACGTCTTCGGCCTTGTCCTTGAGCGCTTCCTTGAGTTTGGCGAGCACGGGTTTGAAGGCCTCGGCGGCTTCTTCGGCGGCCTTTTTCTCGGCCTCGTCCTGCAGCTTGCCCAGGTCCACGGCGCCCTTGGCCACGCTTTGCAGCGGCGTGCCATCAAATTCCGTCAGGTAGCTCAGGGCCCACTCGTCCACGCGCTCGGTCATGAGCAGCACCTCGATGCCCTTTTTCTTGAAGACTTCGATCTGCGGGCTGTTCTTGGCGGCGGCCAGGCTGTCGGCGGTGATGTAGTAGATGGCCTCCTGGCCTTCTTTCATACGGGCCTTGTAGTCGGCCAGAGACACGTTGGCAGTGTCGCTGGTGGTGCTGGCAAAACGTAGCAGCTTGGCCAGGCGATCCCGGTTGCCGAAGTCTTCGCCCAGGCCTTCCTTGAGCACGCCGCCGAACTCGGCGTAGAAGGCGGTGTACTTGCCGGCGTCGGCCTTGTCTTCTTCGCTGGCGTCGGCGGCGGGAACGTCGGCCTTGGCCAGGTTTTCCAGCAGGGTGAGCACACGTTTGGTGTTGCCGTCGCGGATGGCGCGCACGTCGCGGCTTTCCTGCAGCAGTTCACGGCTGACGTTGAGCGGCAGGTCGGCGCTGTCCACCACGCCCTTCACAAAACGCAGGTAGTTGGGCAGCAGGGCCTCGGCCTCGTCCATGATGAAGACGCGCTTCACATACAGCTTGAGCCCGCCCTTCTTGTCGCGGTTCCACAGGTCATAGGGGGCCTTGGCCGGCACGAAGAGCAACTGGGTGTATTCGGTGCTGCCTTCCACGCGGTTGTGGCTCCAGGCCAGCGGGGCCTCGTGGTCGTGGCTGATGGCCTGGTAGAAGCTTTCGTATTCTTCTTTCGTGATGTCTTTCTTGGCGCGGCTCCACAGGGCGCTGGCCTTGTTGACGGTTTCCCACTCGGTGGTGGTGACCATTTCACCGGGCTGATCGTTCTCGCCTTCCTTCCACTCTTCCTTGAGCATCTGGATGGGCAGGGCGATGTGGTCGGAGTACTTGCCGATGATCTGCTTGAGCTTCCAGGCGCCCAGGTAGTCTTCGGCGTCTTCACGCAGGTGCAGGATGACGCTGGTGCCGCGCTCGGGCTTGGTGATGGTCTCCACCTCGAAGTCGCCGGTGCCGCCGCTGATCCAGCGCACACCTTCTTCGGCCTTGAGGCCGGCACGGCGTGTTTCCACGGTGATCTTGTCGGCCACGATGAAGCCCGAATAAAAACCCACGCCGAACTGGCCGATCAACTGGCCCTGTTCTTTGGCGTCGGCCTGCTTCTCGGCGCCCAGTCGGCTCATGAAGTCCTTGGTGCCGCTCTTGGCGATGGTGCCCAAGTGGTCAATGGCCTCCTGCGCGCTCATGCCGATACCGTTGTCTTGAATAGTCAGGGTGCGGGCCTTTTTGTCCACGGCAATGCGCACGTGCAGGTCCGGCGCGTTTTCGTACAGGGCGCTGTTGTTCAGCCCTTCGTAACGCAGCTTGTCGCAGGCGTCGGAAGCATTGGAGACCAGCTCGCGCACAAAGATCTCTTTGTTGGAATACAGCGAGTGGGTGACCAGGTGCAGCAGCTGGGCCACTTCGGCCTGGAAGGAATGGGTTTGTTTGCTCATGGGGTCAGACAAAGGTACAAAAACGGAAACAGGAAAGCCGGGCGGACCGGCAGAACCTGGAATTATGGGCTGGCGGCCGAGGTTTCAAGGGCGGGTGTTGCGGGGCCGGCGTTTGTGGCGTTCGCTGGATCAGGCGGACCGGGCGCTCTGCTCCGCGAATGTCCCCCGGCCTGCGGCCTCCTCCTTTATTTCGCTGCGCAGAGCGCCCGGCCCGTCTGATCCCGAAACTTGGCGCGCCCGCACCCCGAGCGCAAGGCTGGGCGCGAGTGCCAGAGCGAAGTCAAGGGGGAGGCTGAAGGCCGGAGGACATGAGCGGCGGCACTTGGGCCCGGCCTTGTGCGGGCGTAAGCAAAGGTGGAGCTCAGAACTTCTCGTGCGGCGCCAGGTAGCGCCATTGCCCCACGGGCAGCTGGCCCAGCATGACCCGGCCGATACGCACGCGCTTGAGGCCGACGACCTTCAGCCCCACCAGTTCGCACATACGACGGATCTGGCGTTTTTTGCCTTCGGTCAGCACAAAACGCAGCTGCTCGGGGTTTTCCCAATCCACCTTGGCGGGCCTGAGGGCCTGGCCATCCAGGCTCAGGCCGTGGCGCAACTTGGCCAGCATGGCCGCGGGGAAGACGGCCTGCACATTGGTGGAGACGGGGTCGTCGTCGTCAATGCGGGTGAGCTGGGTGGGGGCGTGGTCTGCGGCCGCTGTGCCCAGGTAGACCACACGCACCAGGTATTCCTTTTCCATCACCGAGTCTTCGCCGATGAGCTGGCGCGCCACACGGCCGTCCTGCGTGAGCACCAGCAAGCCCGTGGAGTCGATGTCGAGCCGGCCGGCTGGCGCCAGGCCGCGCAATTGCGCGCCGTTGAAGAAAAAACGGGCGTTGTCGTCGCGCCAGCGGTTCTGAGGCTGCACCAGCACCACGGCGGGTTCGTGCCCGTCCTCGGCCTGGCCGCTGACGTAACCGATGGGTTTGTTGAGCAGGATGGTGACCTGCGTGGCCTGCTGGTTCTGGGCCTGTTTGTCGACTTCGATGCGGTCGCTGGGCGTGACCTGCTGGCCCATCTCGGCCACCTGGCCGTTGACCTTGACCCAGCCGTTCTCGACCCAGGCGTCGGCCTCACGGCGCGAGCACAGGCCGAGCTCGGCCATGCGCTTGTTGATACGGCTGGTGCCGGCCGCACCTGCGGGGGCGCCCGGCTTGGGCGCGGTGCTGCCTTCGGGGCGCGGCGCGCGGCGCAGGGGGCCGGCGGTTTTGCCGGGAGG
>CAUPRZ010000027.1:0-11845 GCA_963513855.1 uncultured Hylemonella sp. | reverse complement strand
CCGAGGTGGCTGAACAGCTGCTGGCCGAGGGCAACGCCGACATGGTGTCCATGGCGCGCCCGCTGCTGGCCGACGCCCATTTTGTGAACAAGGCCGCCCAAGGCCGTGCCGACGAAATCAACACCTGCATCGCCTGCAACCAGGCCTGCCTGGACCACATCTTCGTCAACAAGCTCACGAGCTGCCTGGTGAACCCGCGCGCCTGCCATGAGACCGAGCTGGTCTACCGGCCTTCTGCGCAACGCAAACGTGTGGCTGTGGTGGGCGCCGGCCCGGCAGGGCTGACCGCAGCCACGGTGGCGGCGGAGCGTGGACACGAGGTGCATCTGTTTGATGCAGCTAGCGAGATCGGTGGGCAGCTGAACATGGCCAAGGTGGTGCCGGGCAAGGAGGAGTTCCACGAGATGCTGCGTTACCTGCGCCGCCGTGTGGAGACCACGGGGGTGACGCTGCACTTGGGCACCGCGGTGTTGGCGGCGGACCTGCAGGGTTTTGACGAGGTGGTGGTGGCCACGGGCGTGTCGCCGCGCGATCCGAAGATCGCGGGGCAGGACCATCCCAAGGTGCTGAGCTATATCGACGTGCTGCGCCACAAAAAGCCCGTGGGCCAGAAGGTGGCCATCATCGGCGCGGGGGGCATCGGTTTTGACGTGGCGGAGTTCCTGGTGGCTGGTGACCATTCGACCACGCTGGACCTGCCGGCCTGGTTGGCCGAGTGGGGTGTGACAGACCCGGCCGCCGCCCCCGGCGGTCTGCGTGCCGACGGCCCGCAGGTCACGCCGCCCGCGCGCGAGGTGACGCTGCTGCAACGCAAGCAGGGCAAGCTGGGCGACGGTCTGGGCAAGACCACGGGCTGGATCCACCGCGCCGCACTCAAGATGAAACGCGTGAAGATGGTCAACGGTGTGAACTACGAACGCATAGCCGACGAGGGTTTGCTGGTCAGCTACGGCGAGCAGCGCGAGAACCCGACCTGGATAGACTGCGACACCGTGGTGCTCTGCGCGGGCCAGCTGCCGCTGCGCACCCTGGCCGATGAACTGCAGGCCCTGGGCAAAAAACCGCACCTCGTGGGCGGTGCGCTGGAGGCCGGGGAACTGGACGCCAAACGCGCCATCGACCAGGCCGCGCGGCTGGCGGCGCGTTTGTAAGTGCAGAATGCCTGCATGAAAGTACCTGAAAGATTGCAATCCCTGGTGGAAGAAGGCCTGATCGACACGGTGGTGCGTCAGCTCATGAGTGGCAAGGAAGCGCAGGTTTTTGTGGTGCGCAGCGGTGAGGAGACCCGCTGCGCCAAGGTCTACAAGGAAGCCACGCAGCGCAGCTTCCGCCAGGCGGTGGACTACACCGAGAACCGCAAGGTCAAGAACACCCGCCAGGCCCGCGCCATGGCCAAGGGCTCACGTTTTGGCCGCCAGGCCATTGAGGCGGCCTGGCAGAGCGCCGAGGTGGATGCGCTGTACCGCCTGGCTGCCGCCGGCGTGCGCGTGCCCAAACCCTACAACTTCCACGAGGGCGTGCTCTTGATGGAGCTGGTGACGGACGAACACGGTGATGCGGCACCCCGCCTGAACGACGTGGTCTTCACCCCCGAGGAGGCACGACAGCACCACACCACGCTGCTGGGCGAGGTGGTGCGCATGCTGTGCGCGGGCATCGTGCACGGGGATCTGTCGGAGTTCAACATCCTGCTGGCGGAAGACGGCCCGGTGATCATCGACCTGCCGCAGGCGGTGGACGCGGCGGGCAACAACCACGCCGCGCGCATGTTGCTGCGGGATGTGGCCAATCTGCGCGACTTCTTCGGACAGTTTGCACCGGAGCTGCTGAGCACCCATTACGGGCCCGAGATCTGGGCGCTTTACCAGCGCGGCACGCTGAGCACCGAGACGCCGCTCACGGGCCGCTACGAGCAGCCGGTGGGTGCGGTGGACGTGGCAGACCTGACCCGCGTGATCGACGACGCGCGGGCCGAAGAGGCGGCGCGGCTGCTGCGACTGCAGGTGGCTCGCTGACCGCGGTCAGTTCTCAGTCGGTTGATGGCCAGTCGCTGAAGGGGAAGGGCACGTCTTCGCTGGCGAAGCTCAGGAAGTCGGTGATCTGGCGCAGGTAACGGCCCAGGCCGCGGCCGAAATGCTGCAGGCGTTCATTGGGGCCGTCGCTCACCACGGCAAAAAGCAGCTGCACCAGAGCCAGGGCCCCGAGCACCGTGACGGCGACGTGGAAGGCCAGGCCCATGAGCAGCATGAGCAGCACACGCACCCAGAGGCTGCGTTTTTCACCGGAGGTGGTCAGGTCGTTGCTCATGCGAGGCTCCTTCTTCTGTTGTGTGTTCAGGGGGACCGGTGCAGGCGCGGCGCCGAGAGCAGGGCCATGTTCTCTTCAATGGCGATGTCCACATCGCGCCAGCGGCCCTTGAGCTGGGCCTTGTCCAGCGCGGCTTGCAGCTGGCGCAGGTCCTTCACGCTGGGCGCAACCTTGATCTGGGCAATGGCGGCTGCCGTGTTGCCGGTCTTGATGACGGCCAGCATCTTGGCCGGCCATTCGCTCTGTTTGGACATGAATGCTTTCCTCTACTAGCCCCGAATGTACACAAGGTAAGCTAGGCAGCATGGAGTATGTGGTCAAACTTTACGACGCCGAAGGCGTGAGCGAGGCGCAGCAGCGTGCGGCGCAGAAACGTTTCAGGCAGGTGCTGGAGGAGACCCTGGGCGACGCGGCCCTGGTGCTGCCGGTCTACCAAGCCTACCAGCGCATCGCTGCGGCCTATGGTGACCCGCCCAATATCGAGGCGCTGACCGATGCCGAGCGCGAGATCGCCGAGCAATGGCAGGTGGCCGAGAGCGCGGCCATCACGGCCGTCTACGGCCCGCTGCGGGGCATGGGCGATGGTGACTACGAGCTCAAGCCCGCCGAAGACGCGGCCTGACTGCGCCAGCCCTCAGGTCGCCAGGCCCAGGGCGTGGAAGACGCGGATAGCGGCCCAGGCGTCGTTGGCGGCATAGATCAGTTGCGCCTCAGTCAGCCGCGGGTTGGCCCAGTTGGAGGTGGCGGCCTTCTTGGATTTGATGAAACGACGGTTGAAGAGCACGGCCACGGCGCCCTTGACCCCCATCTCCTTGCGGTAGCCGCGTTCACGGAAGATGGTGTTGAGTTCCAGCACCCCGGCCGGCTCCGTGCCCAGCTTGCTGGTGATGCGCTTGCGGTCGTCGCCCAGGCCGAAACCGGCCTTGATGACGTGGCTCAGCCCCAGCAGTTCGGCTACGGGGCCGCGGCAGGCCGTGTCGTGCAGTTGGAAGATCCAGGCCGCATCGGGGGTGGCGAGCTGCACGATGTGCGGGCCGTCGGACACCTCGCCAACATGAAACGTGGGTTTGGATTCGGTGTCAAAACCCAGGTGCGGCGCGGCGGCCAACTCGGCGCAGGCGGCCTCGGCCTCGCGCGGTGTGGAGATCAGGCGGATACGGTCCAGCCCCAGGCGCTCGAAGGTGTCCAGGGCGTCGATCTCTTCTTTGCTGGGGATGGGAGGGGGGAGCTTGTTCACGGTGTGGCCATCAGATGGGGCAGGTCTGGGATGCCTGAGTATGCCGGGGGAATGGCGGGCACGGGATAATGCGGCCTTCCACGCCACAAGCCATGCCCAGCAGTACAGCCTTCACGAGCGGTGACTACCAGCTCTTTCCTTCGCCGCGTAATGCACATCGCATCCTGTTCGAGCATCAGGGCTTTGTGCCGTTTCCCTATGCCCTGATCGACCTGCCGGCCATGGGCCTCAAGGGACGCTACAGCCTGTTTGCCGCCAGCCGCCTGGCCGACATGAAGCAGGGACAGCTGGTGAGTTTCGAAAGCGAGGCCGATGTGGCCCGCTTCAACGCGAAGTTCGTGCCATGAACGCCGGGGGTGGGCTGGTCTATTCCACCGAGGGCGGGCGCATGTGCCCGGTCTGCCGGCACCCCGAGAGCCAGTGTGTCTGCAAGGCCCAGGCCGCTGCGCGTGTGCAGGGCGACGGCAAGGTGCGTGTGACACGCGAAACCTCGGGCCGGGGTGGCAAGGCCGTGACCGTGGTGCGTGGTCTGCCGCTGGACGCCGTGGCCCTGCAGGCCCTGGGCAAGCAGCTCAAGGCAGCCTGTGGCACGGGCGGGACGGTGAAGGACGGTGTGGTGGAAGTGCAGGGCGACCATGCGGACAAGGTGCTGGCCTGGCTGTGCAAGCAGGGCTATGCGGCAAAACGGGCCGGTGGCTAGGGCCTGTTCACACTCATTTCTCAAGATGCGTTGCGGATCAAAAAAGTCATGCGGTAGGCGCGTGGACGCCGCCGGGGTAGCCCCCGGCAAGTCCGCGCAACACCCCGCATGGCATTTTTGGCCGCAACCCGTAGGGAACGGGGTGAAAACGGCGCCACTCGTTGTTGCACTCCTAGCCCAGGCGGCCAGCCTGGGCGTCGTCGCACGCCTAGATTGGCGCCGTTTTCACCACGTTCGCACTTGAGAAATGAGTGTGAACAGGCCCTTGTTGGACGCAGAGCAGCTGCAGCGCCTGCTGACGACCGAGATGCCCTATGGCAAGCACAAGGGCTGTTTGATCGCCGACCTGCCCGGCAACTACCTCAACTGGTTTGCGCGTGAAGGTTTCCCCAAGGGTGATCTGGGCCGTCTGCTGGCCCTGATGCACGAGATCGACCACAACGGCCTGTCCGGTCTGCTGGCGCCCTTGCGGCAACAGCTGCGCCGTTAGGCCTTTTTCTTTGCCACAGCAGCCTTGCCGGGGAAATGCGTCTGCCGGTGTTCGCGTGGACGGTAGAGCTGGGCCTGCTGTTCGTAACCCAGCTTGTTTTTCAGCACGTTATTGCATTGCTCGACGATGGCCTCCAGCGTCTTGCGCCCGCCGCTGGCGCGCAGCTGCTGGATCAGCATGAAGGTCAGGGCGCCATAGGGCACGGAGCCGTGGGTGTATTCATAAGCGTACTGGTCTTCGCGGCAGGCAGCCAGGATGACCGGGGTGGAGGGGCCGTGGTGGCCCAGGCGGCGTGAGGCGGATTTGAAGGCGGCCGGGGTGTCGCTCCAGCGGCTCACGGCGCGGCCCAGCTTCTGCGTGGCACCGTCGCCCAGGTAACGCTGCACCTGATCGGCCGGGGCCTTGCCCATACGGCGGCGCAGGTCTAGGCTTTTGCGCGGGAACCACATCTGCTTGTCGGCGTCCCATTCGATGGCGCGGTGGCGCACGTCGTCGGGAGGGTTGATGCCACGCACGGCCACGCCACCAGCGCGCGCCACGCCGCCCGAGTGGCAGCAGTCCAGGATGATGGAAAAACGCGCCTCGTAGGGCAGGTTGGCGTAGAGCTGGGACAGCATGTCGTCGGTGATGCCGGAGTTGCCGTTCCAGTCGAAGTCGTAGGTGACCAGGGATTCGTCCTTGTGGTCGGGTTCGCCATCCGCATCGAGCGCGGCGACCTGGGCCCCGTGGCCCGAGTAGAAGAGCACACGTTCGTCGTCGGCGCGCACGTCCTCCAGCAACCACTTGAGCCGCTCCTGCACACCCCGAGTGGTGGCACGGGCATCGAGCACCACGCGGATTTCCTCGGGCTGGTAACCCCGTTCCTGCAGCATGGCGCTCATCTGGAAGACGTCGTTGACGCAGCCGCTGAGGCGGTTTTCCGGCTCCGGGTAGTCGTTGATCCCGATCAGCAGGGCACGGCGTTTGCGCGGGTTGCGGCGCTGGATCGTCGGCGCCCTGAACCAGGGGGAGCCCAGGGCCGGGCCGGGTTTGGGGCGGGCGGGTTCTGCCGTGCGAGGAATGGCTGTGGACAGGCCGGCCCAGACATTGGCGGCCGTGACCTCGTGTCCCAGGTATTTCTCGGCGCTGTGGTCCAGCGGGCCCGATTCATCGAAATGCGTGTCGAGCTGGGTGTAAGGCGCTTCGGGGAAGTCGAGCTCGCTGGTCAGCACCGCGTCTTCAGGGTTGAAGAGGTGGTACCAGTGGCGTGCGGTGCTGATGGGGCGCAGGTAGCCGCCAAAGGTTTCGGCCAGGGCCGGGTGGCCGATCTGCGAGCCCAGGGTCACGAAAAGCCGGTCCTGCGCCAGGGCCTGTTGCGCGGCCAGGGTGTCGTAAGTGATCAGAGAGCCCAGGCTGTGGGCGCAGATCATGTGCGGGTTGACGCTGCGGATGCTCTGGGCCAGGTCGGCCGAGAGCTGCTGGCGCAAGGAGGGCAGGGCGCTCCACTTGGCGACCATGCCGATGGTGTTGTCGATCAGCGTGCCCAGGCCTTTTTCGGCGGCACGGCCCAGGGCACGGCGATGCGCCCAGTAGCTGTTCCACAGACGTTTGACGGCTTCGGCATAGAGCGCAGCGTCGGGTTCGACGGCTTCGAAGCGGGCGTTGTAACGCAGCTCATGGAACTCCAGCGCCTCGGCGGCTACGCCGGCGCGGGTGGCCGAGGCGCGGATGGCCTGCTGCCAGACGCTGAACCAGTCACCGTTCTCGTTGGTGTTGACGCCGTGGATGCAAAGGATGCGGATACCCAGGTTGTCCCCCTGAGGTGGGTGCTGCGTCTTTCTAGGCACAAAGGGGCCACTTGTCTTCCCCTGTTTGTGTGAGGCGGTGATAATCGGCGCGCAATCTTTCAAACCCAAGACTCATGGCCCTTTTTGTCGATTCCGGTACTGTCACCCACGGCATCCAGCTGGCCGTGGCCCCCGTCTTCCTGCTGACCGCTGTCTCCGGCATGATCGGCGCGGTCGCCGGGCGCCTCTCACGCATCATCGACCGCGGCCGGGTGCTGGAGGAGAAGCTGCGCCTCAACGTCGAACCCGTGCTGGCCCCGCAATGGGATGCCGAGCTGACCATGCTGCGCAAGCGTGGCCTGCTGGCGAACAGCACCATCGGCCTGCTCACGCTGTGCGCTTTCATGATCGGCCTGACCATCGTGGTGCTCTTCCTGGGCGAGACCACGGTCATCCGCGTGGACAAGTTCGCGATCTACGCTTTTCTGGCCGGCGTGAGCTGCTTCATGGCCGCGCTGTGCTGTTTCTTCGCCGAGACCCTGATGGCCACGCGCATCCTGAAGTTCGGGCAGGCCGAGGACTGAGCCCACCACCCACCCGCAAAAAAAGCAAGCCGAGGCTTGCTTTTTTGTTGAGGCGCTTGCAAAACGTCAGCGTTTGAGCAGGTTCTTGAGCTTGTCGCCGGCCTTGTCCTTGAGTTTTTCCTTGGCGGCATCCTTCTTGGCGTCGAGCTTCTGCTGGGTCTCCTGCTTGAGCTCGTTCTTGCGCTGGGTGGCGATGCTGCCGAAGTCGATCTTCCACTTCACGTCGGTGTAGGGGCCACTGAGGCGTACGGGAATGGTCAGGCCACGCATCTGGTCCAGCTCGGGGCCGCCTTGGCCCTGCAGGGTGGGCACGACGGTGGCCTTGACGGTGTAGTCCAGCCGGTCCTCGGGGATCCAGACCGTGCCGGCGCCGCCCAGGCGCAGCAGCGGGGTCTTGGCCGAGAGGTCGTCGTTGCGCGCCACGCCGTCAGTAATCTTGAGGCTGGCGACGAACTCGGTGAAGTCGGTCTTCTGTTGTGCCCCGGCCTGGCCTTCCTGGCTGCCGCCGCCGAGTTTGGCTTTGGCGTTGCGCAGCATGCCGGCGATGTCCACACCGTTGAGGGCGCCGTCGGTCAGCTGCACGCCCACCGTGCCGTTGAGTTTTTTCTTGAACTGGCTCACGGTGTTGCCGCCGGTTGTGAGGTCCAGCGCCACATTGCCGCGGCCGTCTAGGGGCTGCTGGTCCATCAGGTCTTTCATCAGCGGGCCGATCTGGATGCCGCGCAAGTCCAGCTTGGCGCCCAGGCGCTGGCCGCTGTTGGCATCAGCCATCAGTGTGCCGTTGACACCGCCGCCGTAGAGCGAGGCGGTGACGGGGTTGAGGTCGGCACGGCCGTTCTGGGCCTTGAGCTGCAGGCGCAGGCCGGTGGTCTTGAGGTTCATGACCTTGAGCGTGGCCACCTTGAGTGTGCCGCGCAGATCGAGTCCGCGCAGGGCGCCGAGGTCGATCTCTGGCTCGGGGCCGGCCGGGGCCGGGCTGCCGGCAGCGGGTGCGGCGGCCGGCTGGCTCTTGGGGATGTAGCGGTCGGCGTCGAGGTCGCCCAGGGCGAGATCGAAGCTGATGGCAGGCTGGGCGAACTTTTGTACGCCGGCCTTGAGTGCCAGCGTGGTGCTGTCCAGCGTACCGTCCAGGGCCAGTTGCACGGCTTCGCGTGCCAGGTCCACGCTGGCCTGGCCCTGGGCCTTGAGGCTCAGGGTGCCGCCCGCGGGGTTGGGGGCCGAGATGTCGAGCGTGAGGCCCTGGCCATCGATCTTGGCGGGAGATGCTTGGACGCTGGCCAGGCCCAGCTTGAGCTGCAGATCCTTGAGTCCTGCGGCTTCGCCGTTGATGCTGAAATCGAGCTGGTCGAGCTTCACCGCCTGCTGAGCCAGCGCCGGCGTGTAGTCCACGCGCAGCGCGAGTTTGAGGGCCAGCGGCGGTTGCTGGCCGGCAATATCGGCACCCAGAGCGAGGGCGGCCTTCTGGCCGTCGCGGATGGCGCCGGTGCTCAGGTTCAGGTTGGAGAGGGTGTAGTGCTGGCCGCTGGTGGCGTCGCGGTATTCGAGACGGGCGTGGCTGAGGGTGATGCCGTCCACGTCGATCTTCGGCAGAGCCTTGGCCTCGGCGGCTGGGGCGGGGGCGGCCGGCTTGCTGTCGGGTTTGCCCTTGCCCAGCAGGTCGTCGAAGTTGAAGTGGCCATCGCGCTTGCGTTCCAGCTTCACGTTCAGCCCGTCGATGAGCACGCGGTCCACGTGGACGGCCTTCCTGAGCAGGGGCAGCAGGGCGACCGAAACACGCAGCTGCTCGGTGGCGGCGAAGATCTGTTCGCTGCGTGGCTCCGACAGCGAGACCCGGCCCAGCTCAGCCCCGATACGCGGGAAGAAGGTGACCTTGATCTCGCCGGGGATGGCCAGCGTGCGGCCGGTTTCGTCCTTGACCAGCTGGATCAGCTGGGGCTTGTAGTCGTTGGGGTTGAAGGTCAGGGCGACCCAGGTGACCACGGCCACGACCAGCGCGACGAAGACAGCGAGGGCGATCAGAAAGTATTTAAGGGCTTTTTTCATGAGGGGCACATGAGGGAGACGCTGTCGAGGATAACGCAGCACCTCCTGCCATGAGGTGACAAAAGGTGAACAGGCTCTTATAGCCGGCCGTCGCGGGCCAGACGGTGCGCCAGCGCACTGAGCGCGGCGTAGGCGGCACCGGCTTCGGGCGAGTGCGCCGCCACGGCCGCGCCCTGGCGCTGCACCAGGGCCGTGTCGCCGCGCGCGGCCGGGCCGGTGAGGGCACCTGCCGGGCCCAGGGCCAGCAGGTTGTCCACGGCGTTGCGCAAGAGCCGTTCGCGCAGGCCGGGCAACAGCTCGGCCGGTACGCCGCTGTGCTGCCACAGGGCCTCGGCCTGGGCCTGCAGCACGGGCAGGAAGTTGGTGGCCCAGACGGCTGCCGCGTGATAGAGCAGCTTGCTCTCGGTCGGCAGATCGAAGCAGCGGGCGCCGATGGCCTGGAACAGAGGGCGCAGCGTGTTCACCGCCTCGGTCTGGCCTTCGAGAGCGCAGACCGTGCCCGGGAACTGCAACAAGGCGGTGGCCGGGTCGGCGAAGCTCAGGATGCCGTGCGCGCTGGCGATGCGCCAGCCGGCAGCCTGCAAAGCGGTGAGTTCGGTGGCGGGCAGGGCGCCGCTGGCGTGGAAGGCTGTGGACGGTGCCAGGCCGAGTGCGGCGAGTTGCTGTGCGCTGGCGACGATCTGCCGGTCGGGCACGGCGAGCAGCCAGAGGTCGGCGGGGCGCAGTTGGGCAGGATCCGCCAAGGGTCGGCCGGCACCGATGAAGTCCACGGCGTCCTGGGCACTAGCCGCCGAGGTGGTCAGCACGTCCTGGATCTGCAGCACACCTGCCTGCTGCCAGAGCCGCCCCAGGGTGCGGCCCACGCGTCCGGCGCCGATGAGGTTGAGCGTGGGCGCCACGCTCATGACCTACACGGTTGAAACCCAGGGCACCCGTGGAACTGGCTTGGCCAGGCCACTGGGTGCGCCCCCCTTGAGGGGGGAGACGCGCAGCGTCTCGGGGGGTGTTTCATACCAGGCCGAACCAGCCCAGCACGCCGCCTGCTCCCAGCAGCCAGAGCAGGTGCAGGCGGGTGCGCCAGACGATGACGGCGGTCAGCAGGGTGATGAGCCAGAGCGGCCAGTTCTGCAGGGGACTGCCGTTGGAGCTGGCGAGGATCCAGCCGGTGGCGATCAGCAGGGCGATCACGATGGGTGCCATGCCCAGCTTGAAGGACCGCACGGCGCGCAGTTCGCGGTTCTGGTGGCTCCAGCGCGAGGTGATGTAGACCAGGATGGAGCTGGGCAGCATGATGCCCAGCATGCAGACCAACACGCCAAACAGCGCCCAGCCGTAACCCCCGGCGTTGAGGCCCAGATGCCAGCCCAGGAGGGCCACGAAAAGGATGTTCGGCCCGGGTGCGGACTGGGCGATGGCGATGGACGCGGTGTACTGGGCATCGCTGAGCCAGCCCTGCTGGCCCACGAGGTAGCGGTGCATGTCGGGCGCCGTGGTGATGCCGCCGCCCACGGACAGCAGCGAGAGCGTCAGGTAATGCGTGAAGAGATGGAGCCAGTCGCCCCAGCCCAGGTCGAGCACGGGCGTCATGCGGCCGCCCCCTGACCCAGTTTGCGGTAGGCCAGCACACAGGCCACCGTGCCCAGGCCGAGCAGCACGTAGACCAGCGGCCAGCGCAACAGGGCCACGGCCGCAAAACCCAGCACCCCCAGCACGCTGTTGACGAGCAGGCCCATGGCGCTGTTCTTGAGGGAGGTGGCCAGCCGCAGCCCGGTGGCCACCACCAGGCCCGCGGCCACCGCGCCCATGCCCCGCAGAGCGCCGATGACACCCGGATGGCTGGCGTACTGGGCGTAGATCAGGGCGATGGTGAGCAGCAGGATCAGGGGGGCGGTGAACATGCCGGCCAATGCCGCCAGCACGCCGGGCACGCCGAAGTAGCGCTGGCCGATCATGATGGCCAGGTTGACAATGTTGGGGCCGGGCATGATCTGGGCCACGGACCATTCCTCCACGAATTCCTCGTTCGTGAACCAGCGTTTACGCTCCACCAGCTCGCGCTGGGCGATAGCCAGCACACCGCCAAAACCCTGCAGGGCCAGCACGGTGAAGGAGAAAAAGAGGTCGCTGAGGGACTTGGGCTGGCTGCGCGAAGCCAGGACGGGATCGGTTTGCATGGGCCGCATTATCGGGCCGCGGTGACGAGCCCTGCTGTGGAAACTTCGTAGAAGGCGATCAGACGCAAGAGGATCAGTTGCGGGCGTAGTTGAGCTGAAAATCGTGGACGCCGTCGAAACGGCTGATCTCGTTGGCCAGTTCCGAGACCGGCACCATCTTCTGGCGGTTGCGTGCCACGGCCACAAAGGACCACTTCAGGACGTCGTCCCGGCATTCGATGGCGATGGTGCCCGGTGCGATGTCGTAGCCGCGTTGAACCGCCAGCTGCTGCAAGGCAGCCTCGCTGGGTTTGAAGCCCGGTTTGAAATACAGGGTGATGGCCACGGCCTGGCGCGAGGGCAGCCAGGCCTCAAGCCGGGAGATCCACATCATGGACAGGGCCGAGAGCCCGGCCAGGGCAATGGCCGCCGCGTAAAAGCCCACGCCGACCAGGATGCCGATGACCGAGGCCGACCACATGGAGGCGGCCGTGGTCAGGCCGCTGATGTTGAAGCCCTCGCGCATGATGACGCCGGCACAGAGGAAACCGATGCCGGTCACGAT
>CAUPRZ010000026.1:0-11992 GCA_963513855.1 uncultured Hylemonella sp. | reverse complement strand
TACTTTTCTTGGCGACGCAAGAAAAGTAGGTGCGCTGCCGGGCGCACGTCCCGGCCAACCCACCTCGCCGGAGCGAGACCCGGCAAAGCCAAGCTCACCCCATACTCGCGTGAATCATCTCCCGCACCCGCGGGTAGATCTGCTGATTCCATTTACGCCCGCTGAACACCCCGTAGTGCCCCACGCCCGTCTGGACGTGGTGGGTCTTCATGTAAGGGCGGATACCACTGCACAGGTCGTGCGCGGCCACGGTCTGGCCGATGGAGCAGATGTCGTCGCGCTCGCCTTCCACCGTCATCAGCGCCGTGCGGCGGATCGCCGCGGGTTGCACGAGCCGGCCGCGGTAATACAGTTCGCCGCGCGCCAGATCGTAGGTCTGGAACACCTTTTCCACCGTCTCCAGGTAGAACTCGGCCGGCAGGTCGTTGACGGCCAGGTATTCCGCGTAGAACAGGCGAACGGCGTCGGCTTTTTCGATGTCGCCTTCCACGAGGTGGTGGTACAGGTCCTGGAAGGATTTCTTGTGGCGTTCCAGGTTCATGCTCATGAAGGCGCTGAGCTGCACAAAACCCGGGTAGACACGCCGCATATAACCCGCATGCGGCAGGGGCACGTGGCTGATGAGGTTCTTCTCGAACCACTCGATGGGTTTGCTCGTGGCCAGTTCGTTGACCCCCGTGGGGTTGACGCGGCAGTCCACCGGGCCGGCCATCAGGGTCAGGCTGCGGGGCTGGGCCGGGTCGGCGTCCTCGGCCATCAGGGCTGTGGCGGCCAGCGCGGCCACGCAGGGCTGGCAGACCGCCACCACATGGGCGCCCGGGCCCATGGCACGCAGGAACAGCATCATGTGCTCGATGTACTCGTCCAGCCCGAAACCGCCGTGGCTCAGGGACACGTCGCGTGCGTTGTGCCAGTCGGTGATGTAGACGTCGTGGTCCTGCAGCAGGGTGCGCACGGTTTCGCGCAGCAGGGTGGCAAAGTGGCCCGAGAGCGGCGCCACCAACAGCACCGGGGGCTGGTGGGGCAGGTCGGCCGGCGTTTCCTTTTTGAAGCGCAGCAGGGTGCCGAAAGGGGTGCTCAGCACGTTTTCCTCGGTCACGGCCAACTGGCGTTCGCCCACCAGCACCGACGTGATGCCGTAGGCCGGGCGCGTGTGGGTCAGACGCATGCGGGAGAAGACCTCCATCGAGGCCGAGAGCTTGCGCATCACGCTGCCCTCTGTGCCGGAGAGCCAGAGGCCGGCGCTGCCGCCCTGGGCAAATAGCCGGAACGGCGACATCAGGTCCGATTGGGTCTGGTAGGCCTGGTAGAGCATGGTGCTTCCTGACTCAAGATGGGGCATGCGACCCGGGTAGCAGGAAAGCTGCAAGTTACGGGCCAGTTTGGGCGCCGGTCGGAGTTGGCACAACCCTTGCGGGGCCTTCAGCACTTTCCATGTCGAGGAGTGCACCATGGCCACCGCCATCCTGACGATCAGCAGCAAGAACTACGGTGCCTGGGCCCTGCGCGGCTGGCTGATGGCCAGGCTGGCCGGGCTGGAGTTCAAGGAAAAGGTCATCTCGCCCGACGACCCGGCCATGAAGGCCGAGATGCTGCTGCTGGCGCCCAGCATGCTGGTGCCTTCGCTGCAGCACAACAGCATCAAGGTCTGGGACACCCTGGCCATCGCCGAATACCTCAACGAGATCAAGCCTGAGGCCAAGCTGCTGCCCAGCGATGCCAAGGCCCGCGCGCACTGCCGCGCCATCTGTGGCGAGATGCATTCGGGTTTTGCCTCCATGCGTTCGGCCCTGCCCATGAACATCAAGGCGCATTTCCCGGGCTACAAGATCTGGTCCCGTGCCCAGGGTGACATCGACCGTGTGACCGAGATCTGGCGCGACTGCCTTTCCACCTACGGCGGCCCTTATCTTTTTGGCAAGAAGCCCTGCATGGCCGACGCCATGTACGCGCCCGTGGTCACGCGTTTCCTGAGCTACGACGTGGTGCTGGACAAGACCTGCGCCGCCTATTGCAAGCGTGTCATGGAGCTGCCCGCGATGAAGGAATGGGTGGCCGCCGCCAAGCTGGAACCTGACGAGATTGACGAGCTTGACGCAGAGTTTTAGCTCCCCCCGAAGCGGCCTGCGGCCGCCTCCCCCCAGGGGGCGCCGCCAGTGGCCCGGCGGAACCTGTTCCACGGCGACCTCATGAATTCACCTCTGCTCTACTTCCAGGGGGTTGGGTCGGGGATGGGACAGACCGGATCCACGTCGATGGACTTGAAGTCTGCGGGCGAGACGATCTCCAGGTACTCCATATCGGGGGAGTAGTCGAAGAGGAAGTGGCGTATGCCCGGGCGCTGGTGCACCACGTCACCGGCCTCGACAAGGGTTTCCTTGTCCTCGTACATGAAACGGGCCCAGCCCTTGATCATGATGACGATCTGGAAGTCCGCCTCATGTCGGTGCCATCCCGTGCCCTTTTCTGGGGCCATGTTCGCCTTGACCAGGTGCGCGATGACCTTGCCATGGGTCGCGTCGGCGATGCCCAGATCCTTGTACAGGAAAAAATCCCGCAGTCCGCCGGAGACGAATTGCGTGTCTCCAGGTTTGACGTGCGAGAACTTGGTGGTGGTGCGGTCCAGCATGCGGTCCTCCAGTCCAGAAGAAATGGTGCAATGCAGCAAGCATATTCCGTTCCAGAGCCGTCTACCGCTCGTCGGGGATAATCCCGGGCATGAGCGGCAATACCTTCGGACACCTCTTCACCGTCACCAACTTCGGTGAATCCCATGGCCCGGCCGTCGGCTGCGTGATTGACGGCTGCCCGCCCGGCATGCTGCTCAGCGAGGCCGACATCCAGCCCGAGCTGGACCGCCGCCGCCCCGGCACTTCCAAGTTCGTGACCCAGCGCAACGAAGCCGACGCGGTGGAGATCCTTTCCGGCGTCTACGAGGGCAAGACCACGGGCACGCCCATCTGCCTGCTCATCAAGAACACCGACCAGCGCAGCAAGGACTACGGCCAGATCCTGCAGACCTTCCGCCCCGGCCATGCCGACTACACCTACTGGCGCAAATACGGTCTGCGCGATCCGCGCGGCGGTGGTCGTTCCTCGGCGCGCCTGACCGCGCCCACCGTGGCGGCTGGCGCCGTGGCCAAGAAGTGGCTGAAGGAAAAGTTCGGCACCGAGTTCCGCGGCTGCATGACGCAGATAGGCGAGCAGGTCATTCCCTTCGAATCCTGGGAGCACGTGCCCAACAACCCCTTTTTCGCCCCGGCGGCCGACGTGTCCGCGCTGGAGGCGTACATGGAAGTCCTGCGCAAGTCTGGCGACTCCTGCGGCGCCCGCCTGCGCGTGACGGCCACGAAAGTGCCCGTGGGCCTGGGTGAACCGCTTTACGACAAGCTCGATGCCGACATCGCCTACGCCATGATGGGCCTCAACGCCGTCAAGGGTGTGGAGATCGGTGCCGGCTTCGCGTCCGTGGCCGACAAGGGCAGCACACACGGCGACACGCTCACGCCGAACGGCTTCATCGGCAACAAGGCCGGTGGTGTGCTGGGTGGCATCAGCACGGGTCAGGACCTCGAAGTGTCCATCGCCATCAAGCCCACCAGTTCCATCCTGATCCCGCGTGAGTCCATCACCACCGAAGGCCAGGCGACCGAACTCATCACCAAGGGTCGCCACGACCCCTGCGTGGGCATCCGTGCCACGCCGATTGCCGAGGCTTTGCTGGCCCTGGTGGTCATGGACCACGCGTTGCGTCATCGCGCCCAGTGCGGTGACGTGCAACTGCCCCTGCCCCCGATCCCTGGCTCGGTGTAAAGCATGTCGGCTCGGAAGATGACCGAGGCCGAACGCGCCACGCGCGTCGATCTGGCCGCGGCCTACCGCCTGGCCGCGCTTAATGGCTGGGACGACACCATCTACACCCACATCTCGGCCGCCGTGCCGGATGAAGAGGGCGTGTACCTGATCAACCCCTACGGCCTGCTGTTCGACGAGGTCTGTGCCTCCAATCTCGTCAAGGTCAACACCCGCGGCGAGAAGCTCGACGACTCGCCCCATGCGGTCAATCCCACGGGTTTTGCCATCCACGGCGCCATCCATGCGGCGCGTGCCAGTGCGCGCTGCGTGTTGCATCTGCACACCGATTGGGGCCTGGCCCTGGCCATGTTGCCCGGTGGCCTGCTGCCCACCACCCAGCACGCCATGCGCCTGTTTGGCCGCCTGGGCCGGCATGCCTACGAAGGCCTGGCCCTGAGTGCTGCCGAGGGGCGACGCCTGGTGCGCAATCTGGGCGAACGTGATGGCCTCATCCTCGAAAACCACGGCACGCTGACCGTGGGCCGCACGGTGGCCGAGGCCTATATGCTCATGCACCACCTGGAACGCGCGGCGCGCGCCCAGCTGCGCGCCATGGCCGCGACTGGCGGTCAAGTGCTGGCTGCGAACGACGAGCTGGCTGCCAAGACCTACGCACTATGGGTCGGTGACGGCAGCGAACGTGATGGGGATGCCGAATGGCCGGCCCTGCTGCGCAAACTCGACAGGATCGATCCGTCTTACAAACTCTGAAGGAGAAAACTATGCCCACCATCCGCGTCGACATGTTCGAAGGCCGCACGCCCGAGCAGAAAAAGGAATTCGTCAAGGCCATCACCGAAGCCGCAGTCAAGACCCTGGGCACCTCGCCCGAGGCCGTGGACGTGATCCTCACCGACATCAAGAAGTCGGACTGGGCCACGGGTGGTGTGCTCTGGAGCGAGAAGAAGTAAGCGGGAGAACCGCTTGTCTTCCGCGCGTTGGCATCTGCTGCATTTTTCGGCCCTGTCGGCCAGCTACTTCGCGCACATCGGGTTCTTCAACCCCTACCTGCCGCTCTGGCTCAAGGATCTGGGCTACAGCCTGATGACCCTGAGCCTGCTGATGATCGTGCCCCCGGCCACGCGCCTGATCGGGCCCCTGGCCTGGGGCTGGCTCAGCGACCACACGGGTGAACGCGTCAAGCTGCTGCGTTATGCGGCCACGGTGGCGCTGCTGGTCTCGCTGGGTTTGTGGGTGGAGGGCGGCACCGCCTGGCTGGCGCTGGTGCTTTTCATCGTCTTCCTGCACACCAGCGCCATGATGCCCATGAGCGAGGCTGCGCTGGCACACTTGGTGAGCGCGGGCGGCGCCTTCGACGCCAAACGTTACGGCCGCGTGCGCCTCTGGGGTTCGCTGGGTTTTCTCGTCACGGTGTTCGCGGCCGGTGCCTGGTTCGAGGTCTGGGGCCTGGGCCATTTCCCGGCCTGGACCGTGGGCTCCCTGGCCCTGGTCACGGTCAGCGCCTGGTGCCTGCCCGACCTCAAGGAAGAACACGCCGCCCATGAGCCCAAGCCTTCGCTGCGGCCGGTGTTGCGTCAGCACGCCGTGCGGTGGTTTTTTGCCTCGGCCTTTTTCCATGTGCTGGCGCACATGGGCCTCTACATCTATTTTTCCCTGCACCTGGACGCACTGGGTTACGGCAAGGCCGTGATCGGTCTCATGTGGGGCCTCTCGGTGATCGTGGAGATCGTCTGGTTCTACACCCAGGGCCGCTGGCTGCCGCGCCTGAGCCTCACGGCCTGGCTGTTGCTGTGCGCACTGCTGACGGCGCTGCGCATGGGGCTCACGGCAGGCTGGGCATCGGTATGGGGTGTGCTGCTGTTCGCGCAGTGCCTGCACGCCTTCACCTTTGCCGCGCACCACGCGGTCTGCACCGCGCTGCTCTCGCAGCATTTCCCGGGACGGCTGCGCGGGCGTGGTCAGGCGTTGTATGTGACGCTGGCTTATGGTGTACCCGGCGTGCTGGGTGGCCTCACGGGTGGCGTGATCAGCAGCCGCCTGGGCCTGCCTGCCGTGTTCTGGGCCTGCGCGGTGTGCGCACTGCTATCGGCCTTCTGTGCCTGGCGCGTCTTGCGCCAATTGCCCGCCACTCCTCGCGGCTGATCCCTCGTGCCTGCTGTCCCGGGCACCTGAAAAACTGTTTTCCAGCGTGGCCTCTGGCAAGACGGTGTGTTGCTCTCTATATTTCGCGGACTCCGCAGGCACCCTGCGTAACGACATGCGAAACACAAGAGAGCCCCGATGCCCAAGATCGAATTTCAAGACTATCTGGAGATCGTCAACCTGCTGCAGTCCTATGTGGACGGCCTGGACCGCGGCGACATCGACACCATCCTGGCGCAGTTCACACCGGATGCGTTGTGGGATTTTTCGCCCAGCCAGCAGCGGCGCGGGCACGAAGACATCCGTGATTTTTTCAAGGACCGTTTCTCCGAATTCGCGCTGACACATCACCTTGCCAGCCCGCCGCGGCTCGCGATACAGGCTGACGGCAGCATCCACGCCGTGACTTACGTCTTCGCCTCGCACAAGCTCAGTGACGGCTCGCCCTACACCATGCGCGGGCGTTACGTCGACATCCTGAAGAAACACGAGGGGCGCTGGCTCATTGCCCAGCGCAGCGTCATCGTGCACATGAAGGAAGGCAGCAACCGCGAGTTCAGCTACCTGAAACGCAAGATCGGACAGCCACAAGCCTGAGAGGCCAACAGTGGCTGGGCAAAAAACCACAACGAGGAGACCCACCATGACATCGGAAACATCGCAGATCACACGTCGCCAGACGCTTCAGCTTGCAGCCGCCGCGCTCGCTAGCGTGACGGGGGTGGCACTGCAAGCACAGACGTATCCCGCACGTGCGGTCAAGATCGTTGTGCCCTTCGGGCCTGGCGGCCCGGCCGATCTGTATGCGCGTTTTATCGCGCAGGCCCTGCAGGAAACGCTGGGCCAGACCTTTGTGGTGGAGAACAAGCCCGGGGGTGGCGCGGTGATCGGCGCCGACGCCGTGGCCAAGAGTGCGCCGGATGGCCACACCCTGCTCTTGATGTCCAACACGCTGACGATCAACGAAACGCTGATGCCCGGCAAACCCTACAGCCTGAGCAAGGATTTCATGGGTGTGGCACCGGTCAACTATTCAGATCTGGTGCTTGTCACCAAACCCGGACTGGCTGCGCGCAACGTGGCCGAGCTGGTGCAGCTGGCCAAGGCCAAACCCGGCACGCTGAGCTACGCCTCCTCCGGGCCGGGCACGCCCTACCACCTGGCGGGTGAACTGTTCAAGATGATGGCCGGGGTGGATGCCGTGCACGTGCCCTACAAAAACAGCGGCGCCGCGCGCACCGACATCATCGGTGGCCAGGTGGACTTCATGTTCGACGCTCTGCCTGGCATGGTGGCCAATATCCAGGCCGGCAAGGTCAAGGCCCTGGCAACCACGGGCCAGGTGCGCTCCACGATCATGCCGGACCTGCCGACCGTGCGCGAATCCGGCGTGCCCGATTACGAAGCCGTGATCTGGAACGGCGTGATGGCACCCAAGGGCACACCGGCCGCCGTCGTGGCCAAGCTCAATGCGGAGATCCGTCGCCTGATCGCCAAACCCGAAACCGAAAAATCCTGGTTGTCCCAGGGCATCGTGCCTATGAATATGGACGTGGAGCAGTTTGACCGTTATGTCAGCGCCGACATCGCCAAGTGGGCCAGGGTGGTGAACGGGGCCGGGATCAAGCTCTGACGCTGGTTCAGGCGCGCCAGTGCGAGAGCCGTGCCCCGGCATCGTCCGGCTCACGCGCTTCGAGCTCGCGTGTGGGCGTGCCGATGCAGGTGAAGCCCACCAGCTGTTCGCCTTCCTCGCAGAAGGCCTGCACGAGCGCCGGGTGCTGGCATTTGCGACCGCTGAGGATCTTGGCGCCATAACCCAGGGCGTGCAGGGCGTTCATGAAATTGCCCATGGCCGCGCCCACGCAGATCCACTGTTCGTGGGGCGGCACCTTGTCCACGTTCGAGGTGATGCGCACCACCCAGGCCACGAGCACGGGGCCGTTGAAGGCGCGCTCGCGTTCCGCGGTTATCTCTTCCTCGTTCTTGCCGTCCTCGCGCGCAAACTGTTCAAACAACGCGGCCAGGGCCGGGCGCTGTTCGGCGCTGATGTGCACCAGGCGCCAGGGCTGCAGGCGGCCATGGTTGGGGCCGCGCAGTGCAGCCTGCACGGCCAGGTTCAACTCGGTGGCCTCGGGCCCCGGTGCGACCATCCAGCGCGGGCCAAGGGAGTGACGGCTCAGCAAGGATTGCAGGGCTGCTGGCAGATGGTCAGCGGGCATCAGAAACGCAGCTTGTCGTGGATATGCCGGGCCGCGGCCAGCAGCTTGTGGTCTTCGCCCAGACGGCCCACGACTTGCAGGCCCACGGACAGGCCCCGGGCATTACGCAGCAAAGGCAGGTGCACGGCGGGCAGGCCCAGCAGGGACCAGCTGCGGCAGAACAGCGGGTCGCCCGTGGCGGCCAGGCCTTCGGGGGCGGCGCCCGTGGTGCTAGGCGTGAGCAGCACGTCGTGGCGCTCGAACAGGGAGTCGATGCGCAGGCGCCAGTCGGCCGTGCGCTGCAGGTGGGCGGCATGCTGGGCGCCGCTGATGGCCATGCCCGTATCGAGCAGGGCCTGCAGCGCCGGGCTCAGGGCCTCGCGGTGGCGCAGGCGTTCGAAGCTCAGCGAACGTGCCATCTCGAAGCTCATCACATCCTTCTGCAACTGGATCAGTTCGCCGAAATCCTGCGACAGGTTCAGGTCCTGGCATGGGTCGCTGTTTTTTGCCAGGGCGTGGGTGGCCTGCTCCCAGGCCTTGTGGGTGTCGGCCTCGGCCTGGGGCCAGGAGGGGGACTGGAACAGGCCGATGCGCAGGGTGCCGTGCACATGGTTTTCCAGCAGGCGCAGGTCACCGGTCAGCACGGCCCCCAGCAGGGCTGCGTCTTCCACGCTGCGGCCGAAGCTGCCGATCACGTCCAGCGTGGGCGACAGGCTCTTGACCCCGGCATGCACCACACGGCCCAGGCTGGGCTTGTAACCCACCACGCCGCAGTAGGCCGCAGGCCGGATGATGGAGCCCGCCGTCTGCGTGCCCAGGGCCAGCGGCACCATGTGGTCGGCCACGGCCGCGGCCGAACCGCTGGAGGAGCCGCCCGGGGTGTGCAGGGCATTGTGCGGGTTCACCGTGGGGCCGGGTGTGAAGTAGGCGAACTCGGTGGTCACGGTCTTGCCCAGCACGATGGCGCCTGCCTCGCGGCACAGGGTCACGCTGGCCGCGTCGGCCACGGGGCGGTGGTGGGCGTAGATGGCCGAGCCGTAGGACGTGGGCAGGTCGGTGGTGTCGAACAGGTCCTTCACGCCCAGGGGCAGGCCGTGCAGGGGGCCGCGCACGGGGCCGGCGTCCAGCGCACGGGCCTGGGCCAGGGCCGAGACCGCGTCCACGTGGGTGAAGGCGTGAATG
This sequence comes from uncultured Hylemonella sp., assembly GCA_963513855.1. Classification (GTDB taxonomy): domain Bacteria; phylum Pseudomonadota; class Gammaproteobacteria; order Burkholderiales; family Burkholderiaceae_C; genus Hylemonella. The sequence continues at coordinate 2,654 of CAUPRZ010000026.1, read as the reverse complement.
TCGTCGTTGCGCGCAGCCACCCGCTCCAGGCAGGCGCGCACCAGGTCTTCGGCCTTGAGCTCGCGGCGCAGCAGCAGGGCCGCGGCCTGGGCGGCGCCGAGCTCGTGCAGTTTGTTGTGTGTCATGGCTGTCCCCTCTGGCCTAGATTGAAACCCTGAATCCAATCGCATGTCGATCTGATATGTTCGACAGTCGGTCATGTTGCCATGACTTTCAACAAATAAGGAGACATCTCATGCAGAAACGTTTTGCCCTTCAAGTGCTGGCAGCCTGTGCCCTGACGGTGGCCACGACGGCCAGCTACGCCCAGGACGCCATCAAGATCGTCAACCTCGTGGAACTGTCCGGCGCCGGTGCCACGGCCGGTACCAACTTCAAGAACGGCGTGGAACTGGCCATCAAGGAAATCAACGCGACCGGTGGCATCCTGGGCCGCAAGATCCAGTCCACCACTTCCGATACGCAAAGCAACCCCGGCGTGGCCAAGGGCCTGACGCAAAAGGCCGTGGACGATGGCGTGTTCGCCATCTTCGGCCCGGTGTTCTCGGGCTCCATCATGGTCAGCATGGCCGAATCACGCCGCGCCGAGGTGCCCAACTTCACCGGTGGTGAAGCGGCTTCCATCACGGAGCAGGGCAACCCCTATGTCTTCCGCACCAGCTTCGGCCAGTCCACCTCCTTCCCCAAACTGGCGCGTTACATCAACAGCAAGGCCAAGACCCTGGCCGTGATCTATGTGAACAACGACTTCGGCAAGGGGGGCCGTGACGCCATCGTCAAGCTCATGGAAGGCAGCCCCACCAAGGTGGTCGCCGACATTTCCACCAACCAGGGCCAGATCGACTTCTCGGCCGCCGTGCTGGCGGCCAAGCAGAGCAATGCCGACGCGGTTTTTGTCTACACCAACGAGGAAGAGTCCGCGCGTGCGCTGCGCGAGTTCCGCAAGCAGGGCTGGACCAAGCCCATCATCGGCGAGACCACGCTGACCGGCCAGAAGGTGATCGAGCTCGCGGGTGAGGCCGCCAACGGTGCCGTGGCCCACGTGGGCCTGACGGTGGACGCCCCGCCGACCAAGGCCTTTGGCGCCAAGTTCCAGCAGGAATACAAGTACGTGTCGGACCACAACGGCATCAAGGGCTACACCGGCATGTACGTGCTCAAGGCGGCGATCGAGAAGGTCGGCAAGCTGGACCGCGTGGCCGTGGCCCAGGCGCTGAAAAACGTTACCTTCACCGCCACACAGCATCCTGGCGTTCTGATGGACGTGAGCTTTGACGCCAAGGGTGACATCGACCGCGAAAGCTTCATGGTCGAGGTCAAGAACGGCAAGCAGGAGGTGGTGGCCACCCTGCCGCCGCTGGGCAAGAAGTGATGCGCTGAATCCCTGCCCCGGTCGCAGCGCCTGCGCGCACGCAGCCGGGGGAGGGGACTGATAGCTGTGTTCGCCTCGCCATGGCGCGGGGTGGACGGGATTTCCATGACTGATTTTCTGCAACTACTTTTGAGTGGCCTGGCCACAGGCAGCATCTATGCACTGGCCGCGCTGGGTTTCACCCTGCTGTGGCAGGCCAGCGGCACCATCAACTTCGCCCAGGGCGAATTTGTCATGTTGCCGGCTTTCATGATGCTGGCCTTCATGGCCTTGGGCGTGCCGCTGTGGCTGGGTTTTGTGCTGGCCGCGCTGGGCTCGGTGCTGGTGCTGGGCTGGGTCTTCAAGCGCGGCATCGTCGACCCGCTGTACCGCTACGGCATGATGCCCATCGTGGTTGCCACCATCGGCCTGGCCATTGCCATGAGCAATGGCGTGCGCGCGGGATACAGCGCCGAGGCGCATCCCTTCCCCAATATCTTTGGCGACCATGTGTTCAACATCGCCGGGGTCACCGTGAGCTCGGGTGGCATCGGCACCCTGCTGCTGGCGCTGCTGCTGGTGGTGGCCACCCAGGCATTTATCACACGGACGGTGACGGGACGCGCCATGCAGGCCGTGGCCCAGAACACGGAGAGCGCCACGGTGCTGGGCATCAATGTGCCGCGCATGATCCTCTACGCCTTTGTTATCAACGCGCTGCTGGCTTGCGCGGCAGCCTTGCTGGTCACGCCGACCTATCTGGCCAAGTTCGACATGGGGGAGGGCCTGGGCACCAAGGCCTTTTTCGCCGCCATCATCGGCGGCTTCAACAACTCACGCGGTGCGCTGCTGGGGGGGGTCATCGTCGGCGTGGCGGAAAACCTTGCGGCGGCCTATATCTCACCGGCCTACAAGGACGCGGTGGCCCTGATGATCTTCATGGTGGTGATCCTCTTCAAGCCCCAGGGCCTGCTGGGCAAGAAGGAAGAGCGCAAGGTCTGAGGTCGTTGGGACATGAAGCACATCAAAACCATCCTGATCCTGCTGGCGACCCTGTTGCTGCTGGCCGCGCCGCTTTTCCTCAAGAACTACGGCATCTATCTGCTGACCTACTGGTTCATCTTCATCATTGCGGTGATGGGTCTGAACCTGACGGTCGGTTATGCCGGCCAGAAGTCCCTGGGCCATGCGGCCTTTTTCGGCATTGGCGCCTACACCGTGGCCATCCTGATGAAGGCCGGGGTCAGCTTCTGGCTCGGCCTCCCGGCAGCCGCCTTGATCTGTTTCAGCGTCGGCCTGATTC
>CAUPRZ010000025.1:0-12101 GCA_963513855.1 uncultured Hylemonella sp. | reverse complement strand
GGCCCAGATCACCAGCACGGGCGCACCGGCCGCAATCAGCGGGATGGCGGCCAGTTGCGAGCTGCCGGCATAGACCAGCAGGGTCATGGCGATTGCTTCGACCAGGCTCATGCCGGACTTGATCATGGCCACGCCGGTCATCATGCCCCAGGCCGCCAGGCCCGGCGCCACCGAGCTCATGTCGCGCATGCCCTGACTGAACTCAGGGTGCTTGAGCAGCTGACGCATGGAGCTCACAGCTCAGGCTCCGAGCACCGTGCCCACGGGCAGTGTCTGGCCGCGCAGGAAATCCACCGCCGACAGGCGCTTGGCACCGGCGCGTTGCAGTTCGGTGAGGCAGAGCACGCCCTGCCCGCACTGCACGCGGATGCCGTCGGTCAACGACGTCAGCACGGTGCCTGGCGTCTGGCTGCTGCCGTGCGTGCTGCTGTCGACCTGTGCCTGCCAGAGCTTGAGTGCCTCGCCCTGCCACAGTGTGGCCGCGCCGGGGTTGGGATTGAAGGCACGGATGCGACGCGCAATCGTCTCGGCGGACTGTGCCCAGTCGAGCTGCGCCTCGGCCTTCTCGATCTTGTGCGCATACGTCACGCCCTCGGCATGCTGAGGCGTGCGCGTGAGCCCGCCGCAGGCGGCGATCTCCAGTGCCTCGACGACCAGGCGACCGCCGAGCAAGGCAAGTTTGTCGTGCAGGCTACCTGTGGTGTCGCCGGCGGCTATGCGCAGGCGCTCGACCAGCAGCATGTCGCCCGTGTCCAGCCCCGCGTCCATCTGCATGATCGTCACGCCGGTCTCGGCATCACCCGCCTCGACAGCACGGTGGATAGGCGCCGCGCCGCGCCAGCGCGGCAGCAAGGAGGCGTGGATGTTGAGGCAGCCCAGGCGCGGCAAGTCCAGCACCCATTGCGGCAGGATCAGGCCATAGGCGGCGACCACGATGACGTCGGGCTGCGCAGCCTCCAACGCCGCACGCGCTGCCGCTGCCTCTTCGGGGTACTTGCCGTCAAGCTTGAGGCTGTGCGGCTGCGCCACCGCAATACCGCGCTCCAGCGCGAACTGCTTGACGGGCGAAGCCTGCAGCTTCATGCCACGGCCGGCGGGCCGGTCGGGCTGGGTCAGGACCAGGGGGATGGTGAAACCGGCGGCATGCAGCCTTTCCAGCGCCACCCGGGCGAACTCGGGTGTGCCGGCAAAAACCACTCTCAACGCTGCGCCTCGCGCTGGGCCTTGAGCATCTTGGTCTTGATGCGGTTGCGTTTGAGCGGCGAGAGGTATTCGACAAAGACCTTGCCCAGCAGATGGTCCATCTCGTGCTGGATGCAGATGGCCAGCATGCCCTCGGCCTCGATCAGGCGCTCCTTGCCCTCGCCGTCGAGCGCGCGCACGTGCACGCGTTCGTGCCGCTCGACGCCGTCGTAGATGCCGGGCACGGAGAGACAGCCCTCGTCGTTGATCTTGGTCTCGGGGCTGGCCCAGACGATCTCGGGGTTGATGAGCACCAGGGCCTGGTCACGGCCTTCGGAGACGTCAATCACGATCAGGCGCTCGTGCACATCGACCTGGGTCGCGGCCAGACCGATGCCCTGCGAGTCGTACATGGTCTCGAACATGTCGGTGATCAAGCGCTTGATGCGTGCGTCCACAGCCTGCACGGGCTGGGCCACGGTGTGCAGGCGCGGATCGGGAAAACAGAGGATGGGTAGCAGTGCCATAAAAAAGCTCGTGGATGTCGCTATTTTCGCCACTTTTGGCCGGCGAGTTTGCAACAAAGTACAGAAAACATTGCCCAATCAAGGGCTTGGGCGCAGAATCGCGCGTGATTTATTAAGTTTTCCGGGTCTGTGGACGGTCTGTCTGCGCCCGGGATCAGCCGGGGGCATCGTGAAGCAGCAACACATGACGACAAGCAGAATGGGTGTGAGCGCCCGCCTTTCCATGATCGCAGCCCTGGGCTTGCTGAGCCTGCCGGTCTGGAGCCAGAAATTCCCCAACCTGCCGATCTCGCAGGCGCAGAAGACCACCGCCGACAAGGTGGCCATGGCCGGTGTTCCCCTGTCCGAACTCGCACCCGACGCCCCCGACACCTATGTGGTGAAAGCCGGTGACACGCTGTGGGCCATTTCCAAGATGTTCCTGAAAAGCCCATGGCGCTGGCCCGAGCTCTGGGGCATGAACCTGGAAGAAATTCTCAACCCGCACCTGATCTACCCTGGCCAGGCCTTGTACCTCATCAAACGGGATGGCCGTGCCCTGCTCAGCAGCACGCCCCCGGGCAGTCCCGCCACCACGGGTGCCGAAGCAGGCACTGCCCCCGCCGCCATGCTCAGCCGCCGCGACGGTGATGCCGACATGCAGACCGTGCGTCTGTCGCCGTCCATCCGTTATGACGAATACAAGACACCGCTGACTGCGCTGCGGACCCGCGACATCGAAGCCTTCCTGGCCGAGCCCCTGATCGTCGAGGAAAACGAACTCCAGCGGGCCCCGCGCATCGTGGCCGCCGGCGAGAACCGCGTGATCATGGGCCGTGGCGACCGTGTCTATGCGCGTGGCCCGGCCGATGCGCCGCTGCTGGACGACCCGCAGAAACTCCAGCAGTACCGCATCTTCCGCAACGCCAAGCCGCTCAAGGACCCCGAGACCGGCGAGGTGCTGGGCTACGAGGCCGAATTCCTGGGCAAGGCCGTGCTGGCGCGCAGCGAAGGCAGCACCCAGATTGCCTCGGCGGGCAACAAGGTCAGCACAGCCCTGGTCCCCGCCACCATCGACATCACCTCCACCAAGAGCGAAATCCTCGTCGGCGATCGCATGGCACCCGAGCCCGCTCGCGAATTCCTGCAGTTCGTGCCGCGCGCCCCGGCCAGCCCCGTGACCGGCCGCATCGTCTCGATCTACGGCAACAGCACGGTCGTCAATGCCTCGCAGAACCAGGTGGTCGTGCTCAACCGCGGCCGCCGTGAAGGCATCGAGAGTGGCCATGTGCTGGCCATCCTCAAGGACGGCCAGCAGCTGGTCGACCCCACCGATCCCAAGCGCGCCCTGATCAAGCTGCCCAATGAACGCAACGGTCTGCTCATGGTCTTCCGCGTCTACGAAAAGCTGTCCTACGGCCTGATTCTCGACATCACCGACGTGGTGCGCGCAGGCGACCGCCTGGCCTCGCCGCAGTAAGCGCCCCGGCCTCGCCTTATGCCATGGAGCGTGATGAACTCGGTGCCTGGCTGCGCCTGACGCTCACGCCCGGGCTCGGTGATGTCAGCGCCCGTCGCCTGCTGGCGGCCTTCGGCCCACCCGAGGCCCTCTACACCCAAACCCCCCAGGCCCTGCAAACGCTGGTGAATCCGGCCCAGGCCGCGGCTCTGGGCCACATTCCCGAAGGCTGGGCCGAGCTGCTGGACAGCAGCTGGGCCTGGCTGCAAGCCGAACCCGGACACCGGGCCGTGGTGACGTTGGGGGACGCGCGCTATCCCGCCGCCCTGCTGAACATCGAAGATCCACCCCTGCTGCTGTATCTGGCTGGACGTCTGGACCTGGCGCTGGAGCCCTCGCGCAGCCTGGCCATCGTGGGCAGCCGCAACCCGACCCCACAGGGCGCGCTTAATGCGCGCCAGTTCGCCCAGGCTCTGGCCACCCAGGGCCTGACCATCGTCTCCGGCCTGGCCCTGGGCATCGACGGCGCAGCCCACGAAGGTGCGCTGACCGGCACCGGCGTAACCGATCGCCTGGCCACGGTGGCTGTGGTCGGAACCGGCCTGGACCGTGTTTATCCCAAACGCCACCATGCCCTGGCCCACCGCATCAGCGAGCAGGGCCTGATCGTCAGTGAATACCCGCTGGGCACGCCGCCGCTGGCAGCCAACTTCCCACGCCGTAACCGCCTGATCGCCGGCCTCTCCAGCGCCACCCTGGTGGTGGAAGCGGCCCTGCAATCGGGCTCGCTGATCACGGCACGGCTGGCAGCCGAACAGGGCAAGGATGTCTTCGCCATCCCGGGCTCCATTCACTCCACACAATCGCACGGCTGCCACGCCCTGATCCGTCAAGGCGCCAAACTGGTCGAGACGGCCCAGGACGTGCTGGAAGACATGCCCGGCTGGGCGAGCGTCGCTCCACCGGCCGCGGCCCTGCACTGTGACGATGACGAAGATGCACTGCTGCAGGCCCTGGGCCTGGACCCGGTGAGCCTGGACGCACTGCAGGCCCGCACCGGCCTGGACATCGCCGCGCTGCAGGCCCGCCTGATGTGCCTGGAGCTCGAAGGCCGGGTGACCCGCCTGCCCGGCGGTCTGCTACAACGCCTCGTCAACGTCTAGCAGCGCGCGTACCCGGCGCACAACAGCACCACCATCACCCCGTATTTCCTGCTGGCCCCTCTGGCGTTCTGCGCTATATTGAAGCCATGTTTGAAGTGCTTGTGTACGTGTACGAAAACTACTGGCGCGGCGATGCCTGCCCCGAACTCCCGCAACTCGAACGCAAGCTCAACGCCATCGGCTTCGATGCCGACGAGATTCGCGACGCCCTGCTCTGGCTGGACGGCCTGAACCTTGCTGCGCAAAGCACGCTCTGGCTGGACGCGCCGGCGCTCACCCCTGAAGCCCTGCCCTACGGCCAGTCCCCCGACAGCCTGCGTGTCTATTCCGTGGCCGAGCAGAACCACCTGGGGGCGGATTGCCTGGGTTTTGTCAGCTTCCTCGAATCGGCTGGCGTGCTGCCGCCCCCCATGCGCGAAGTCGTGATCGACCGCGCCATGGCCGTTTCAGGCGAACCCATGGCGCTGGATGACCTGAAGATCATCATCCTCATGGTGTACTGGAGTTTTGGCGAAGAACCCGACGCACTCATCCTCGACGAGCTGCACGACGACAGTGCCGAACGCATCGCGCACTGAATTCTCCCCCCAACAAGAAGGCCCCTCACGGGGCCTTCTTGTTTTCAACTGAGCAACCGTTCGGGGTTGGCCTCCAGCCGGGTGAGCGCCTCGCGGGTCGCGCGCACCGTCAGCGTCTCTTCTTCCTGCGGCAGCAGCAGACCGGCCTGCAGATAGGCCGCCAGACGGCCGGCCTGGATCAGATAGCTGTGGCCATCACTGGAAGCGAAAAGATTGAGGTGCTTGCGGTCACTGCGCCAGACGAACTGGATCTGGCTGACCTTGCCGTTGTGGTCCAGCGTGAACCAGGAGCCCAGCTGCAGCTCCTGCGCCCAGGCCACCATGGCCGGCGTGGGTTTGGAGCCGCCATTGGTCACGACATCGATGGTCGAAGCATCGATGCCTAGCATCATCTCGATACTTTCGGCATCCAGCGGCAGGTCACCCAGACCGTCTTCGCTGACGAAGTCTTCGAGATTGGCCAGGCGCTGCGTCATGGCGTCGATCTGGGCCTGCGGGATGGCCTGGGTCTTGGACATGAAGGCATCGGCCATGGTGTCGCTGTCGATCTTGATGTGCGCGTCCTGGTCGGTCGGGGACAGGCCCAGCAGGGACATGCCCGAACGCAGGCGCTGCAGCAGCTGCGGCAGGTCCTGGATCACACGGGCACGGTCGTTGCGGTTGGGCTTGGCGCTGGCCGACCACACCAAGTCGGCTGCCGCCTTCTTGAGCGCCACGGTCTCGGCATCCTTGGGCCCCCTGCGCACGGCCGACACGGCCAGCACCTCGGCCCAGACCTTGAACAGAAAAGTGCGGATCTCGTCGCGCACCGGAATGTCCTTGAGCATATTGCGCAGCTCGATCGTGTACTGGATCGCCAGCGTCTCCTTCTGCTCGACCTGCTGCGCCACGCTCACGACCTTCTGCGTCGTTTGCTTGCCAGTCAGGTACTTGGCCAGGAATTTCTGGAACTCGTCGTAGACGATCTGGAAGACACGCTTGCCGGTCTCGGGGTACTGCTCGATGACCTGCACGATGCGCTTGATCTCGGCTTCGAGCGCGCTACCGGAAATACCGGTGGCGTCAAAACCCAGCACGCAGGAGCCCATGCGGTCGATCAGCTGGCGCGCCGGATGGTTGATGGAACCGAAGAATTCGGCATCCCCCAGGGCCACGCGCAACACCGGCATTTGCAGACGGGCGAACCAGACGCGGATCGTCGTCGGAATACGCTCCTCGGCCAGGATAGCCTGGAACATCAGCGCCACCATCTCGATGGTAGCCTTCTCGCTTTTGGTTTCGGCCTTTTTCTTGAGCTCGTCGGTCCTCTCGCGCAGCTTCTCGGCCACCCGGACCACACCAGCCGGGCTGTAGTCCTCATAGACCGTGCCGGTGCCGCCACTGCTCGCATACTGCGGACGTTCGGCGATGGCCGCAGCCAGGCCCGGCGAAGGCGGCTGGGACGCGGTGGCACTGAACTCTCCGCCACCCACGCCGACGAGCAAACGTTTGAGCTGGCCGAACATGCCCTGGGCCCGGCTGCGCGTGCGCGCCAGCGGCGTGGTCTGCGTCATCAGACGTGTTTCTTCGTGGGTGCCGCCGAACTGCGAAGGGCCGCCCTGCATGGCCTGGTGCATCTGCGCCGGCGTTTGGCCTAGCGTCGAAGGCATACCACCACCTTGCGGCTGGCGGCCGGGCATGGCCGGGGCAGCAGCCCCTGCGTCGCCCCAGCCCAGACGGCCGCCGAAAGGCTGGCCCCCGCTACGCCCCGAAGGCATGGCAGCCGGTTGCCCATGGCCAGAGGAGTGCTGCGCAGGCGGCATGGTGCCACCCAACGGCGCTGGCGCTGACACCACAGCCTGAGCGCTGCCATACGCCTGGCCAGGATGAGATGGGGTGCTTGCGCCATAAGCCGGCGCGTGGCCGGACGACAAGCCGCCGCTGCTCGGCGCCCCCTGCATCTGCGAATCACTGGGCACGGGCTCCTGAGGCGGTGCACCGGGTGGTGGGCGACGGCCGACGACCCCACCACGCTTGACCCGGTCCTTGAGATCGATGGTGGGCATCACACCCTGCTGGATCAGGAACTCGTTGCCATTGGCATAGACGAGCTTGAGCTTCTCGATCAGGTGCTTCTGCACCACATCGGAGACCATGGGCCAGGATTCACGCGTCATGCCCACGGTTGTCCACTGCTCGACCATGAGCAGGATCAGCACCTCAGGACGCAGCAGATCATGGCCTTCGAGATCGTCACGGTTTTCCAGCGTCTTGATGCGCACGCGCAGGTCGTCGAGTTCGCTGCCCATCTTCTCGACCACGGCCAGCACCAGACGCGAAGCCAGGATCTTGTTCTCGACCGCATCGGTGCCCACCAGGGAAAGACCTCCATCGCCCTCCAGCGACAGATCGTCCTTCTTCTCGGCTTTTTTGCTGGCCGGCGACTTGAGCGACTCCTGCCAGACCTTCATGGTCCCGTCGATCCAGGCCCCGCGCTGCTTCTGGAACAGCATCCAGGCGTCGCGCCGGTTCTGCATGTCCCGGTTCGTGCCCTTTTCGTTGAGCAGGGTCGTCAGACGGTCCTGAACGATGCCACCGAGCTCTACCAGGATCTTCTGGGCGTCAGCCAGAAAACGCTCGCGCGTCTTCTGGGCCAGCTGCATGCGCTGCATGTAGGAGAGCGGGGTGGCCATCGGGGTGTCACCTCAGTTCAGACCACGGCCCCGGCATTGGGATCGTTGGGATCGGTGTCGCGCTTGGCCGGGGCACCACCGGCCTTGATCAGGTCCTCGCGCTTGACACCCAGCCACATGGCGATGGCGGCAGCCACAAAGACCGAGGAATAGATGCCGAAACAGATACCGATGGTCAGCGCCAGCGCGAAGTAGTGCAGCGTGGGACCACCGAACAGCAGCATGGACACCACCATGAGCTGGGTCGAGCCATGCGTGATGATGGTGCGACTGATGGTCGAGGTGATGGCGTTGTCGATGATGGCCTCCGTGTCCAGCTTGCGCAGGCGGCGGAAGTTCTCACGGATGCGGTCAAAGATCACCACCGACTCGTTGACCGAGTAGCCCAGCACGGCCAGCACCGCCGCCAGCACGGGCAGCGAGAACTCCCACTGGAAGAAGGCGAAGAAGCCCAGGATGATGATCACATCGTGCAGGTTGGCGATGATGGCGGCCACCGCAAACTTCCATTCGAAGCGCAGTGCCAGATAGATCATGATGCCGCCCACGACAAAGGCCAGGGCCATGAGTCCGTCCACGGCGAGTTCGTCACCCACCTGCGGGCCGACAAATTCGCTACGCCGCAGGGTGGCGCTGGCGTCCAGCGATCGGAGCGTGGTCATCACCTGCTCGCTCTGCTGGCCCGAGCTCACGCCCTTGGCGGCCGGCATGCGGATCAGCACATCGCGCGAGGTCCCGAAGTTCTGAACCTGGACATCGCTGTAACCCAGCTTGGCGATACCACCGCGCACGGCCTCCAGATCCGCCGGCTGGGAGTAGCTGACTTCGATCAGCGTGCCACCGGTGAACTCCACCGACAGGTGCAGGCCGCGTGAAAAAAGGAAAAAAACCGCCGCCAGAAAGGTGACGACCGAAATGATGTTGAGCACCAGCGCGTGCCGCATGAACGGAATGTCGCGCCGGTTCTTAAAAAACTCCATCTTGTTCTTCCCTCAATCCACTTTGGCCTGCGGCTGCCCATCGGGGCGCCAGACCGTACCAATCGACACGGCCTTGAGCTTCTTGCGGCTACCGTACCACAAATTGACCAGGCCGCGGGAGAAGAACACCGCCGAGAACATGCTCGTCAGGATACCGAGACAGTGCACCACCGCAAAGCCCCGCACCGGCCCGGAACCGAAGGCCAGCAGGGCCAGGCCGGCGATCAAGGTGGTGACGTTGGAGTCCAGGATCGTCGCCCAGGCACGGTCGTAACCGGTCTGGATGGCGGCCTGCGCCGATGCACCGGCACGCAGCTCCTCGCGCACCCGCTCGTTGATCAGCACGTTGGCGTCGATGGCCATGCCCAGCACCAGGGCCATGGCCGCCATGCCCGGCAGCGTCAGCGTGGCCTGCAGCATGGACAGCACGGCCACCAGCAGCAGCAGGTTGACCGCCAGCGCCACGCTGGAGAACACACCGAACAGCATGTAGTAGATGCACATGAAGACCGCCACGGCCACAAAGCCCCAGGTCACACTGGCAAAACCCTTGGCGATGTTGTCGGCACCCAGGCTGGGGCCGATGGTGCGCTCTTCGATGATCTCCATGGGCGCAGCCAGGGCACCGGCGCGCAGCAGCAGGGACGTGTCGGCAGCCTCCACCGTCGTCATGCGGCCGGAGATCTGCACACGGCCACCAGCAATCTCGCTGCGGATCACCGGGGCCGTGACCACCTCACCCTTGCCCTTCTCGAACAGGATGATGGCCATGCGCTTGCCCACACTCTCACGCGTCACGTCCTTGAAGATACGGGAACCCTTGGCATCCAGCGAGAGGTTGACGGTCGGTTCCTGGGTCTGGCTGTCAAAGCCGGGCTGGGCATCGGTCAGGTTATCGCCGGTCAGCACGACCTGCTTCTTGACGATGACGGCCTGGCCGCTGCGATCCAGGTAACGCTCGGCGCCGAAAGGCACGATGCCGCCAGCCTCGGCGCTGCGGCCTTCCACGCTCTCGTCCACCATGCGCAGTTCCAGCGTGGCCGTACGGCCCAGGATGTCCTTGGCCTTGGCTGTGTCCTGCACGCCGGGCAGCTGCACGACGATGCGGTCCTGGCCCTGCTGCTGGATCACGGGCTCGGCCACACCGAGCTCGTTGATCCGGTTGTGCAGCGTGGTGATGTTCTGCTTGAGGGCCTGGTCCTGCACCAGACGCGCGGCCTGGGGCTTGAGGCTCAGGCTCAGCTTGGTATCACTGCCCTCCTGCGTTTCCACGACCTGCAGATCGACGAACTGGTCCAGCAGCACCCGCTTGGCGGCATCCGCCGTGGCGGTGTCGCGCAGACGCAACTCGATGCTCTGGCCGTTGCGGGCGATGCCACCATGGCGCACGTTTTTCTCGCGCAACACGGTACGCAGATCACCGGTCAGAGATTCGGCCTTTTTGGTCAGCGCGGCCTGCATGTCGACCTGCAACATGAAGTGCACGCCGCCGCGCAGATCCAGGCCCAGGTACATGGGCGCCGCACGCAGGGCCGCCAGCCAGGCCGGGGTGCGCGAGAGCAGGTTGAGCGCGACGATGTAGTCGGGGTCGGCCGGGTCGCGGATCAGGGCCCGCTGGATGGCGTCCTTGGCCTGGAGCTGCTTGTCCGTCGAGTCCAGGCGCACGCGCAGCGACGCCCCTTCGAGGTTGATCGCGTCCGGCACGATGCCGGCCTCCTTGAGCGCGGCCTCGACCCGGGTCTGGGTGCCGGCGTCGACCTTGATGGTCGCCTTGATCGGCGACACCTGCACGGCCGGGGCTTCGCCGAAGAAATTGGGCGCCGTGTAGACGGCCCCCACCAGCAGCGCGATCACGATGATCGCGTACTTCCACAGGGGATAACGGTTCATTGTTCGATCGCGCCTGACGGGCCTTATTTCATCGTGCCCTTGGGCAGCACCTGCACCACGGCCTGGCGCTGCAGCTGCACCTCGACACCCGAGGCCAGTTCCACGCCGATGAAGTTGTCACCCAGCGAGCTCACACGGGCCAGAATGCCGCCGGCAGTCACCACCTCGTCGCCCTTGGCCAGGGCTTCAACCATGGCGCGGTGTTCCTTCTGCTTTTTCATCTGGGGCCGGATCATGATGAAGTACAGCACCACAAACATCAGCACGATGGGCAGCATGCTCAGCAGGGAGGACTGCATGTCGCCGCCAGAGGAGGCAGCGGCGGGGGCGGTCTGGGCAATAGCGGAAGAAATGAACACGGTGTACTCCACGTCAGGGTTCGATGAATCGGAATCGCCCATCGCAAGGGAAGACCCCCCGCGCAGGCAGCCGCCCATTGTACGGGGGCGCCGAGCCCCCGGAACCCACTGTGGGATCAGCGCCGCAAGGTGCGCCAGGCGGCCATTTTTTCAGCCCAGACCGGCTGCACGGCGGCCAGATGCCGGGCCTTGACGTGGCCGTAGCCGCGGATCTGCTCGGGCAGGCGGGCGATCTCGACGGCCGCGGCATGGTGGTCCGCGTCCAGGCCGGTCAGCAACTCCTCGACGCAGGCCCGGTATTCGGTGATCAGCGCGCGCTCCTCGCGGCGCTCGACGGTGTAGCCGAAGGGATCCCAAGCCGTGCCACGCAGGCCCTTGAGCCGCGCCAGCAAACGGAAGGCCGTGCCCATGGCCGGGCCGTAGGGCCGCTTGAGCAACTCACCCCGGGCGTTTTTCTTCGCCAGCAGGGGCGGCGCCAGATGGTAGTGGAGCTTGTACTCACCCTCAAACATGGCCCCGACACGCTGGAGGAAGGCCGGGTCGCTGTGCAGCCGCGCCACCTCGTACTCGTCCTTGTAGGCCATGAGCTTGAAGAGATAACGGGCCACGGCCTCGCTCAAGCCGGTCTTGCCCAGCGGGGCTTCGGCCGTCCGCACACGCTCCACGAAGACCCGGTAGCTTTCGGCGTACGCCGCATTCTGGTAGCCGCTCAGAAACTCGACCCGGCGCGCCACCAGGCTGTCCACGGTCTCACGGGGCTGGAACACCACGGCCTGCGTTGGCGTGAGCAAAGCCAACACACGCGCCCAGTCCTGCGCCGCCTGACGGCCCCAGGCGAAGGCGGCGAGGTTGGCCTCGACCGCCACACCATTGAGCTCCATCGCGCGTTGCAGGGCCTCGCGGCCCAGCGGGATCCAGCCTTTTTGCCAAGCGTAGCCCAGGATCATGGGGTTGACGTAGATGGCATCGCCCATGAGGCGTGTCGCCACGGCGTCGGCATCGAAAGCGCCCAGGGACTGCGTACCCACGGCCTGGGCAATCTCGGTCGCACATCGCTGGGCCGGGTTCTGCCAGTCGGCGTTTTTCACAAAGGCCGCGGTCGGCGCGCTGTGGCCGTTCAGCGCCACACGGGTGCGGCCTTCCCGCATGCGCAGCACGGTCTCCTTGCCGGCCGCGACGATGGGGTCACAGCCCAGGATCAGGTCGGCGGCAGCCATGCCCACGCGGGTGGTGCTGATGCCCTCCTGCGTACCGGCGATCAGCACATGGCTCCAGGTCGCGCCGCCCTTTTGCGCCAGGCCTGCCGCGTCCT
>CAUPRZ010000024.1:0-12209 GCA_963513855.1 uncultured Hylemonella sp. | reverse complement strand
CGCGGCACTGGACGATCTCTGCCGCATGCTGCCAGGCGGGGAGGCGCACTACCCCCAGGTGATCGACATAGGCTGCGGCTGTGGCCACACGTTTGCGGAACTGTCCCGGCGTTTTACGCCAGACCTGATCGTTGGCATGGATGCTGACCCGGCCATCCAGGCCCATGCCCGTCAGGCCGCCGACAGCTGCGCGACGCCGGTGCGCCTGCACAGCGCCAACGCGTCCCAGATCGACCTGCCAGACGACACGTTCGACCTGGTCCTGTGTCACCAGACCTACCACCACATCGTCGAGCAGGAAGCGGCCATGGCCGAGTTCTTCCGCATCCTCAAACCGGGTGGTTTTCTGTTGTTTGGCGAATCCACACGCCGTTTTATCCATTCGCTGCCCATCAAGCTGCTGTTCCGTCACCCCATGGACGTGCAGCGCACGGCCGAGGAGTACGTGGACATGATCCGTGCGGCCGGCTTCGAGCTGCCGCAGGAGCGTGTGTCCATGCCCTACCTCTGGTGGAGCCGTCCCGACCTGGGACTGGGCGAGCGCATCGGCATCCCCGTGGCCAAGCAGCGCGAGGAAACCCTGGTCAACGCCGTGGCGCGCAAGTCGCTGCGCTGAATCTGTCCCAGGTCGCCGCCGTAGCTTTCCTTACGCGGCGCCAAATCTCTTCATGCAAACCTCCCTGGCCCTCACTGCATTGCTGATGGGCCTGGCCGGTGGCCCGCATTGCATCGCCATGTGCGGCGCGGCCTGCGCCGGCCTGGGGCAAGCAGCAGGTGAGCGCCGCACCGAAGCGCTCTGGTCTTTCCAGCTCGGGCGTGTGCTCGGTTATGCCGCCCTGGGCGGCCTGGCGGCGGCCTCCATCCAGGGCCTGGGCTGGCTCACCATCCAGTCGGCCGCGCTGCGTCCGGTCTGGTCGCTCTTCCATGTGGCGGCCCTCGTGTTGGGCCTGCTGCTGCTCTGGCGAGCCCAGCAACCGGTCTGGCTGGAACGTGCCGCCCGTGGCCTGTGGCAGGGCGCGCGTGCGCTGGCGGCGGGCCGCGGCCGGGGTGCACCGCTGGTGGTGGGTGTGTTGTGGGCTTTTCTGCCCTGCGGCCTCTTGTATTCGGCCGTGCTGGTCGCGGCCATGACGGGGCAGGTGTGGGAAGGGGCCGCCGTCATGGCCCTGTTCGCCCTGGGCACGGCCGTGTCCATGCTGGCGGGTCCCTGGCTCTGGCTGCGCCTGAGCGGTGGGCAGGGGCAATGGGGTGTGCGCCTGGCCGGTCTGGCATTGGCCGCCAGTTCTGCCTGGGCCCTGTGGATGGGCTTGGTGCACGACACAGCGCCCTGGTGTGTCACACCGGTAGCCTGATCGTCACGGCCCTTTGCCATAATCCCGGCCCATGTCTACCGCTCCTGGCGCTGTGTCCGTGTCGCGCACCCATCTGGTTCTGATCCCCACCTACAACGCCGGCGCCAAGGTGCTGGACACCGTGCGCGAGGCCCTGCGTTACTGGGCCCCGGTCTGGGTGGTGGTGGACGGCAGCACCGACGGCACGGGCGCGCAGTTGTTGGCCCTTGCGCAAGAGGAGCCCCGCTTGCGGGTCTTTGTGCTCGAACACAACCAGGGCAAGGGTGCGGCCGTGCTGCACGGGCTGGAGCAGGCTGCCGCCGTCGGCTACACCCATGCGCTGACCATGGATTCCGATGGCCAGCACCCGGCCCATCTGATCCCGTCCTTCATGCAGGCTTCCATCGAGCAGCCGGCCTCCATGGTGCTTGGCAAACCCGTGTTCGACGCCAACGCTCCGGCGCTGCGTGTGCAGGGGCGCAAGGTGTCCAATGCCTGGGCCAATCTGGAGACCCTGTGGATGGGCATAGGCGATTCGCTTTACGGCTTTCGGGTTTATCCCGTGGAACCCCTGCTGGCCGTGATGCGCGGGCAGCGCTGGATGCGACGTTTCGATTTCGACATCGAGGCCGCCGTGCGCCTGTGCTGGCTTGGTGTCTGGCCGATCAATCTGGAGGCACCCGTCAAATACCTGAGTGCGGAGGAGGGCGGAGTGTCGCATTTCAACTACTGGCGCGACAACGTCCTGCTGACCTGGATGCACACCCGCCTGATGGTGGGCTTCGGCCTGCGTCTGCCGCTCTTGCTGATACGCCGATGGGCCGGCCGGCCCCGCTGAAATCAGGCCATCAGCCCTGCCAGAATCAGGCATATCCCCAAGGGAAATCCGGTTAAAATTCAGCCACCTGTGCCCATCTGTACAGCAGATGAGCTGATAACCGTCGGAAAATCCTTTCAGACGGTTGTTCAGGAGCCGACCTATAACAATTCCCTAGGGGTTTGTCCGTGGCAGATCGCGGGAGGGAGCCCTAGAGGACTGAGTGCCAGCATGCTGCATCAACTGATCAAAGATTTTGTCATCCAACAGTTCCATGTTGAACCTGCCGTGTTCGACAAGCCCGGGCTGATGGTGGCTGACCTCGGCCTGGATTCGCTGGGCGTGGTCGAAATGCTGTTCGAGGTCGAGGACCTCTACGGTTTTCAGGTCAATGACCCGGCGCGTTACAGCAGCATGAGTTTTGACGACATGGTGGCCGACATGGAAACCACCATCCGCGCGGCCAACAACGGCCAGATTCCCGAACCGGCCTCCCTGCAAGGCAAAGCCTGACCCAGCCTGCGGGCAGCACCGTTCCCCGGTCCATGGCTTCCTCCTCCGCGCAGCGTGTTGTGGTCAGCGGCATCGGCCTGCTGACACCGCTGGGCCTGACACGCCAGGCCAGTTTCGACCGCCTGGTGCGGGGCGAGAGTGCCATCCACCCCGCCGCCGAGGACATCACCCGCTGGTTACCTCAGGCCCTCGTGGCGGATGTCAACCCTGCCTACGTGCAGTCGCTGGACCGCAATGAACAAGGCCTGGACCGCGCAGCCCAGTTCGCCCTGCTGGCCAGCCGCGAGGCCCTGGCCGATGCACGGGCCGCGGAATGGGACCTGGATCGTGACCGCATCGGCGTGTTTGCCGGCATCGGCCTGGGCGGGGCGACCACGGGTGAAGCCCTCTACACCCGTCTCCACGAGCAACTGAACGCAGGTCGCAACCCGACCGTCATGCATCCCCTGTCCGTGCCGCGGCTCATGCCCAATGCCGCCACGGCCGCCATCTCCATGGCCAACCAGTTCCGTGGCCCCACGCACACCTACTGCGTGGCCTGCTCCTCCTCGGCCATGGCCCTGGGTGAGGCCTACCGCAGCATCCGCCACGGTTATGCCGATGCCATCGTGGTCGTGGGGGCCGAGGCCATGAACGTGCCCGGCGTCTTCATGGCCTGGAACGCCTTGCGGGTCATGGCCAAGCCCAATCCTGACAACCCGGCCGCGAGCTGCCGTCCTTTTGACAAGGACCGCAGCGGTTTTGTGCTGGGCGAAGGCGCGGCGGCGCTGGTACTGGAAACGGCGGAATCCGCGCTGCGCCGCGGCGCCACCATCTACGCTGAAGTCTGCGGCTACGGCAGCAGCAGCGACGCCCAGCACCTGACCCTGCCTTCGAGCGAAGGCCAGTACCGTGCCATCCGCATGGCACTGGACGAGGCAGGCATGGCGCCTGAGGCCATCCACTACCTCAATGCCCATGGCACGGCCACCGATGCCGGCGACGTGGTCGAGAGCGAGACCATCCGCCAGGTTTTCGGCGACCACGCCGACCGCCTGCCCGTGAGCTCCACCAAGTCCATGCACGGGCATCTGATCGGCGCGGCTGGGGCGACCGAATTCGCCATCAGCCTGCTGGCCATGCAAAGCGGCATCATCCCGCCCACGGCCTCGCTGGAGCAGACGGATCCGCGCTGTACCCTGGACTATGTGCCCAAGGTGGCGCGTCATGGCCAGACCCTGGGGGCCGTGATGTCCAACTCCTTTGCCTTCGGCGGCAGCAATGTCTCGCTGATCGGCCGTCGTTACGTTTGAGTTGTTGATGCGCGAAGAAACGCTGGCCTATCCCATCCATCTGGATGCTGCCGGCGTGTACGAGTTGCTGCCGCACCGCGGCGACATGCAGCTGATCGAATCCCTGACCGTGCTGGACCACGACCATTACCAGGCCAGTGCCCTGTGGTCGGCCGATGGCGCCATCCTGCGTGGTCATTTTCCCGGCCTGCCCCTGGTGCCCGGTGTGATGCTGGTGGAGCTGGTGGCGCAGGTGGCCGGTGCAGGCATGCGCGCAGGTTCCCCTGCGGCGCGGCGTCTGGCCGGCGACTATCTGGGCCTGCTGGCCGGCATCCGCAAGTGCAGCTTCCGGCGACCGGTGCTGCCGGGTGATCGTGTGCAGGTGGACGTGCACACACGGCCCATGTCGGAAACCGCGGCATCCGTGGCGGCACAGCTCAGCGTCGATGGCGACGAGGCCGCGCAGATCGAGATCTTTGTGATTAACTCACCGCGCCAGGCCGTGCTGGATGGTTTGAGCGAGCTGGCGCAGCGCAAGGCCTGAGCCAGGGGCTGGGCCGCTGCGCCCTTCAACTGCTCGCCGGAATCTCGCTGCGGAAATAGGCGTCCAGCTCGTTCAACGCCTGCGCCGTGATCTTGGGCGGATCAAAACGCTTGCCCAGCCGAGCCTTCACACGCAGCGGCAACACCGGCGGGTTGAACAAACCCCAGTGCTTGCCCAGATAGGGGGTGGAAAACTCCAGGATGACGGTCTGGATCGGCGCCTGACTTTGTTTGGACAGCAGGATGCAGGCGCTCGACAGTTCACTGAGCGGAAACTCCCGGGTGCGACCGCCCTCCGGGAACAGGATGAAGTGCGCGCCATGCTGCAGTTCGCGGCTGCCGTCTTCGATCATGCGGCGTGGGTCCTCGTTGCTCACGTAACGGGCCATGCGCGCACCGACGCCGTACAGGGGGTTCTGCAGCAGGCTGGCCTTGAGCACGCAGGTGGCCTTGTTGGAGCAGCTCAGCAGCATGACCGCATCGAGCAGGGAGGGGTGGTTGGCGATGAGGATCAGCGGCCCTTCCTCGTCCAGGTCATCCAGTTCGCTCAGATCGAAATGCATCTGGCCGAACCAGTGCAGGGCGCCCAGATAGGCCCGGAAGCCGTGGCGCACGATACGGCGCGACACCAGCCGGTGCCAGCGACGCGGCAGCACAAAATACAGCAGCAGGAAGAGCGGAACAGACCCCAGACAGATCAGCGCCAGCAGGCCCAGACCGAAGAACATGACCCACACTTCATAGAGTCGCCAGAGAGGGTTGCGGGAGCGTTGGAAGGTCATGAATAGCTGCTACGATTTCGCCAGTCCGCAATTATTGACCATGCCTCCAGCCCGACAGACTCCGACACGCGAATTGATCCGTCTGTTCTGCCGCCTCTGGTGGCTCAAGGCCTCAGGCACCACGGTGTTTGTCTGGGCGTTTTTCATCGGCTATTTTTTCCTGCTGCGTTACCCGCACGCGCAGGTGAGCACCATGCCGCTGAGCTGGCTGGACACGGCCCTCCCCATGCAGTGGTGGGCCTGGACCCCCTACCTCTCGCTCTGGATCTACACGGGCCTGCCGCCGGCCCTGACGCCGGGCCTGCGTCCCCTGATCTATTACGGCCTGGCCGTGGCCGCCGTCTGTGGGCTCGGCCTGCTGTGTTTCTACCTTTGGCCCACGGCCATCCCGCTTTTCGAGCGACCACCGGGCACCGAGCTGGCCTTTCTGGAAGGGGTGGACACGGCGGGAAATGCCTGTCCCTCCCTGCACGTGGCCATCGCGGTGTACTCGGCCATCTGGTTGCAGGCCCAGTTGCGTGGTGTGGGTGTTGGCCGGGCTTGGCATATGGCCAACTGGGCCTGGTGCCTGCTCATCGTCTATTCGACGCTGGCGACCAAGCAGCACGTGCTGATCGACGTGCTCTGCGGCACGCTGCTGGGCGGTGTGGGGGCCGGTCTGGCCCTCGCTGGCTACCGGCGCTGGTTCGGCGGCTTCGGCTTGTTGCCGCGCTAGATCATCCCGCCGTTGACCGAAATCACCTGACCGGTGATGTAGGACGCAGATTCCGAGGCCAGGAAACCCACGAGATCGGCCACTTCTTCAGGCCGGCCAGCGCGTTTCATAGGCACCATATTCTTGATGTCCTCGGCGCTGAACGCGTCCTTGCTCATGTCCGAGCTGATGATGCCCGGCGCGATCGCGTTGACCGTGATGCCACGACTGGCCAGTTCCAGCGCCAGCGACTTGCTCGCCGCGTGCAGGCCGCTTTTGGCTGCTGCGTAATTGGTCTGGCCGCGGTTGCCCGTGATGCCGGCGATGGACGTGATCGTGATGATGCGGCCCCAGCGTGTGCGGATCATGGGCATCGTCAGCGGCTGCGTCACATGGAAAAAGCTGTTGAGTGTGACGGCTATCACGCGGTGCCACTGCGCGCTGCTCATGCCAGGGAAAACGGCGTCGTCGTGGATGCCGGCGTTGTTGACCAGAACCTGGATGGGCTGCTCCAGCAGGGGTTCGAGTGCCGCGCGGGTGGCGGCCTCGTCGGCCACATCGAAGACCACGGTGCTGGCCGATCCGCCTGCGGCGCTGATCTCGGCGCGCAGCTGCTCAGCGGCAGCCACATTGCGGTTGGCGTGGATGATGACGTGCAGGCCATCGGCGGCCAGACGCCGGCAGATGGCCGCGCCGATGGCGCCGCTGCCGCCGGTGACGAGTGCGTGTTTCATGAGGACTGTTCCTTAGCGACTGCCAGCATCCAGCATCACGCTGGCGCGTCCGCTGAGCACGGTGTGGCCCCCGGTCTCAAGCCGGAAGCCGTAGAGGATGTTCTGGCCGTCACCCGAGAGGCGCTGGGCGTGCACCTGCAGCTCGGGGCCCAGGGTGTCGAGGCGCGGCTCGTTCCATTGCACCTCACGCACGCTGGTCAGAAAGCCAGCTGCCGGGGCGCTCTCGCTGCCGGCGAGCAGGGCGCCGTGCACGGCCATGGCCTGGGCGGCGTACTCGATGCCGTTGGCCATGCCGAGCGTGCCGTCCGCAGCCAGCGGATGGGCGGGCGCAGTGTGGCTGCTCGCCAGGCAGTGGATGTGTTCGGCATCCCAGTGCAGCACACGCTCCAGCAGGCACATGCTGCCCGCGTGCGGGATACGTGCCGCGATCCAGGCGTGGTCAGGCAAGAGGCTGGAAGGTGACATGGAGAGTCAAAGCGTCCAGGTAGTCCAGTGCCACGGCACCAGGGGACTTGCGGGCCAGGCCTTGCAGCAGGGGCAGGCAGCGGGCGGCCGGGCTGCCGAGGCGCAGGGATTCAAGGGCCGTCTCGGCCATGGGGGCGGCGGCTTGGTCGCTCAGCTTCAGGCTCAGCGTGGCCAGTGTGCTTGGCGTTGGCCTGGGGCCCAGCAGCAGGGCCACGCCCAGGGCGTGGGTGATGGGGCGCAGCCGGGCCAGGGGCTCGGGATAGGGCATGTCATAGGCCAGCAGCAGACAGGGCTCGCCCGTGTGTACCGCCTGGGTCGCCGCTTCGAGCAGGCCGGCCGCAAAGGAGCCGTCATAAGCGCACAAGCTGGTGGACGGCGCGCGGCAGGCTGTGGCGATGCTCCAGTAGCCCGAGGGCGCGTTGTGCACCGAGTTGTGGAAGCGGGTGGGTGAGACCGCACGGTCCGGTGCGGCCAGGGTTTCCAGGATGGCGTGGCAGTTGTCGCCATCGGCCGCACTGGAGCTGAAGACGGTGCGCAGGGTGGCGGCATCGGCGCCGGCCTGGGCGATGGCTTCAAAGCCGGTGGCAAAGGCCAGCTTGATGGGCAGGCCGGCACGGCGCCGTTCGGCGGCCGGCAGGGCTTCGATGGGGGGCAGTTGCAGCGGCGCGAGTTGCAGCGGGGCACGCCCGGCCAGCACCTCGGCGGTTTCTGACCAACCGGATAGACCAGGGCCGTAGATGCCGATGCCCTGCAGATGAACTTGCAAAGTGCTCATGCGCCCACCTTGCTCAGCACCAGGCTGCAGTTGCTGCCACCAAAACCGAAGGAGTTGCTCAGGGCGTGTTTCAGGGGGGCGTCCTGGTTGCGCAGCAGGTAGTTGAGGTGCAGGGCCGGGTCCAACTCGGTGGTACCGCAGCCGCCCGGGGCGATGCCGTGCTGCAGTGCGAGCGCGCAGACGATGGCTTCGACGCCACCGGCCGCGCCCAGGGTGTGGCCGGTGTGGCCCTTGGTCGAGCTGCAGGGGGTGGCGTTGCCGAAGAGATCGTGTACCGCCTGGCCTTCGGCCGCGTCATTGCTGGGGGTGGCCGTGCCGTGCAGATTGATATAGCCGATCTGCGCGGGCGTGAGGCCTGCCATATCGAGTGCGGCCAACATGGCCAGGCGTGCGCCCAGGCCTTGCGGGTGCGGTGCGGACATATGGTGCGCGTCGCTTGACTCGCCGATCCCGCTCATCACGATGGCGCCGCTCGGGGCCTGCTCGCCGCGTTCCACGAGCACAAAGGCGGCGGCCTCACCGATGGAGATGCCGTCCCGCGCGGCGTCGTAGGGGCGGCAAGGCTGTTTGGAGACGAGTTGCAGGGAGTTGAAACCGTAGAAGGTGGTCAAGCACAGGGAGTCGACACCGCCGACGATGGCCGCGTCGATCAGGCCGTTGGCCATCATGCGCTGCGCATTGCCGAAGACCTTGGCGCTGGACGAGCAGGCTGTGGACACCACCACCGCGGGGCCTGTGAGGCCAAACCGCGTGCGCACGTAATCGGCGACGGAATAGGTGTTGTGGGTACGTCGGTAGTCGAGCTTGTCCGGTAGGCTGCCGTCGGCCGGATCACGCTGGCGATAGGCCAGCTCGGCGCTGTGGATGCCCGAGGTGCTGGTGCCCAGGAAAACGCCGATGCGTTGCGCGCCGTGGCGGGTGATGGCGGCTTGCACGGCCTCCACAAAACTGTCCTGCAGCAGACCCAGTTCGGCCAGACGGTTGTTGCGGCAGTCAAAGGGGGCCAGATCGTCGCGCCAGGCCAGGGCATCGAGTCCGGCCACTTCGCCCAGGCAGGTTTCCAGGTCCACGGTTTCCCAGCGAGTGGGTCGTAGACCGCTGCGCTGCGCACGCAAGGCGTCCAGCGTCGGGCCCAGGCCGGCGCCCAGGGCGCTGGTCATGGTGTAGGCGGCGAGATGCAGGGGGAGCATGGACGGGTGAGTTGGAGCAGACGCGCGATTTTAGCGAGCCCGCACT
This sequence comes from uncultured Hylemonella sp., assembly GCA_963513855.1. Taxonomy (GTDB): domain Bacteria; phylum Pseudomonadota; class Gammaproteobacteria; order Burkholderiales; family Burkholderiaceae_C; genus Hylemonella. The sequence continues at coordinate 3,051 of CAUPRZ010000024.1, read as the reverse complement.
GAGAGAGCACCGTCTTCCAGTTGCAGCTCAATGGGCTGGCTGGCATCCAGGGTGGTGATGGCCTGCGGACCTGCGGCGTCAAGCGTCAGGCTTAGGGCCTGGGCTTGCAGGTGCGTGTCATCGCGATCCAGCTGCAGGCAGATCACGCGCTGGCAGCTTTGCTCGCGCAGACTGTGTGCGGCCAGCAGCAGGGCACGTTGCCAGCATTCGGTGCCGGCCTCGTCGACCCAGGGCAGGCAGATGGCCTGGCTGAGTTCGGGGAAGTGCGCCTGCAGGTTCACGCCCATCAGGGCGGGCTGGCTGGCGAGGAAGTCATAGGGCATGAGCGCTTCCTGATCCTCGATCATCATGCGCAGCAGGGGCGTGGCTTCCTCGGTGATCACGGAGCGGGTGTGCCAGAGCAGGAGGGTTGGCAGTGCTTGTCGTGGCTTCGTCCAGGTCTCGCCCTGGGTGGCGCGCAGACAGGCCAGCAGGGCCAGCGCGGGCAGCACGCCGGTGCGGCGCAGGGCGCGCCCGGTGGCCTGCTGGAACTCGGTGGCCAGTGCATAGCGTTGGATGCGCAGGCTGGCGGTGGCCAGCAGATGCAGCTTCATGCGCAGGCCCTCGTCAAGATCAGGGCACCGATGCTGCCGCCAAAACCGATGCTGATCAGCAGCACATGGCGCGGGGCCAAGCCGCGCAGGGGGGCGCTCAGGCGCAGGGGGATGGCGGGGTCGGGCAACACGTCGGCAGGCGCACCCGGCAGCGCGCCCAGGGCCAGGCAGTCCAGCAGCAGGGCCAGCTCGGCCAGGCTGCTGGCACCCAGGGTGTGGCCGATATAAGGTTTGAGGGACAGCAGGGGCGGTAGGGTTGCGCCGAAGACCTGCTGCAAGGCCCGGGCCTCGGCTTCGTCGGTCACACCGGCGCCGGCTGCGTGCACCTTGATGAGCTCGATGGCTTCGGGGCGCAGCCCGGCGCTTTGCAAGGCACGTGTGATGAGCTGCGCGACCACCGAACCGTCGGGCTTGATGCCGGTGGGCGAAAAAGCGTCGAGACCGAGTTCGCAGGCGGTGATAGCCCAGGGGTTCGGCGGGCATGACGTGGCATCGGTGCTCAGGTGCAAGGTGGCCACGGCTTCGCCGAGCACCAAGCCATCACGCTGAGCAGTGAACGGCTGGGGGCGGGTGGGCGAGAGCAGGCCCAGGCTGTGAAAGCCGCTGCCGCTGAGCTGGTTCTCGAACTCGGTGGCAACGATCAGGGCTTGGTCCAGACTGCCATGACGCAGCAGCAGGGTGGCGGCCTGCAATGCAGTGAGGGCGGAGGTGCAGGCGGTGGAAAAACACCAGGGCCGGCCCTGACCTTCGAGCCAGGTGGAGACCTCGCTGGCGAAGGCGCCGAAGTCTAGCTGCTGGGGCGTGATGGGGCGGCTGTGGAACTCCTCTTCCATACGGCCGGCCTGGAAGGAGGAGCTGGCGACGAAGACGGGCAGGTCTTGGGGTTTTCCGATGGCTTCGGCGCATTCCGCCACGGCAGCCTGTGCTCGGCTTTGCCAGTTGCCGTTCAGGGGAAGGCGGAAATAGGGCAAGGTCTCGTCGTTGATTACCCGCTGCGCACTGCTTGTCGCACCGTCAATCACGGCGCGTGCCGCTGCCAGGCCGGTGCCACGTGCCGTGCTGTGACCCTGCGCCGCGATATAGACCGGCCGCATAACGCTCTCAGGTGGACGCTGCTGCGCGCTGTTCGAGGTGATCGGCCAGATGGGCCACGCAGCTCAGCAGGCGCCGGGTGTCCTTGCTGTCGGTCAGGCGCAGGCCGTAACGCTTCTGCAGCGCCATGGAGATCTGCAGAGCGTCGAGCGAGTCCAGGCCCAGGGCCGCGTCGGGGCCGAAGAGCAGGTCTTCGTCGCCGATGCTGTCGGGCTCAACCTGTTTGTCGCAGGCTTCGATGATGAGCTGCTTGAGTTCGTGTCGGAGGGCGGTATTCATGAGCGGTAACGCAGGGCGATTGCGCTGGCAAGTATGGCGAGGAGCAGGGCCACGGCGGCGAAGAGCAGCAGGGCGCCGGCATAAGGCAGCACATCGGCCACGCTGCCCGAACGCAGCATGATCTCGTGGAAGCCGTCGAGCGCCCAGGCCATGGGCGAGAGCTGGGTCAGGCTCTGCATCTGCGCGGGCATGATGAACTTGGGCACCATGATGCCGCCGATCGCGCCCATCAGGATGTTGCCGACCCCACCGATCACGGTGGCCTGCTCCGAGGTGCGCACCACGCTGGCAATGAACAGGGCCCAGGCCACGGCGGCCAGGCTGGCCGCCGCCGCCATGGCCCACAGGCCGGCGATCTGGGCCGCGCCCGTGGGCAGCAGCAGCGCGTCGCCGCCGAAAAGCGGTACCAGATAACGCCCGACCGCGATCATCAGCAGGGCCTGGATCTGGTTCACGATAAAAAAGGGCAGCAGCTTGCCGGCCAGGATCAGCGCGTAGGACACGTGCTGGGTGCGCAGGCGCTGCAGCGTGCCGTGTTGCCGCTCGGTGATGAAGATGGCCGACATGGGCACGACGACAAAAAACATCGAGAAGATCAGCCAGGCCGGTACGCTCTGCTGCACGGCCGAGGGCAGGGCCGCATCGGCGGCGGCTGTGTCGGCCTGCACGGCCACGGTCTCCATCTGCTTCTGCCAGTCCTCGATGCGAATCTCCTTGACGCGGCCGCCCATGGGCGTCTGCTGCAGGCGCTTGACGACCTCATTGGCACGCTGGGTACCCAGCGCGGCCAGGGCCTGGTTGCGGAAGGACAGCTCCACGCCCTTGGGCACGGTGGGGTCGGCCAGCAGGCGTAGCTTGTGCGCGGTCGAGTCCTCGTCCTTCTGCAGGCTGCGGCCGAAACCGGCGGGGATCAGCAGCGCAAAAGCATGCTGGCCCTGGCGGATCTCGTCGCGGGCTTCATTTTCATTGGCGCGCGCGCCGTGGTCTTGCAGTGTGGTCTGGGCCTGCAGGCGCTGCACCAGGGCTTTGGAGCTGCTGCTCTGGTCGAGGTCGACGACCACATAACCCAGTTCCAGCTGCGCAGCTG
>CAUPRZ010000023.1:0-12301 GCA_963513855.1 uncultured Hylemonella sp. | reverse complement strand
TTCCTTGGCCTTCTTGACGATGTGCTCGGTCATGGCCGCGATCTCACGCATGAACTCGGCACGCGAAAGCCGGCCGTGTTCCATCTCGGAGAGCTTGTATTCCCAGCCGCCGGTAAGCTCGGGTTTGGACAGTTCTTCCACACCCAGGCCGCGCAGCAGGGTCATGAGTTGGAAGGCCTTGGCCGTGGGGATGAGTTCGCGGCCATCGCGCAGCATGTACTTTTCGTTCAGCAGGCCTTCAATGACGGTCGCGCGGGTGGCAGGCGTGCCCAGGCCCTTCTCGTGCATGGCTTCGCGCAGCTCGTCGTCTTCTATCAGTTTGCCTGCGCCTTCCATGGCGGAGAGCAGCGTGGCTTCCGAATAACGCGCCGGCGGACGGGTCTTGAGGCCCTTGGGGTCGACGGCGTTGGTCTTGACCTTCTCGCCGGCCTGCACGGGCACCAGCACCTTGCTGCTGCCTTCGCCCGGGGCCATTTCGTCCTCGGCTTCCTTGCCGTAGATGGCCAGCCAGCCCGGCTTGACCAGCACCTTGCCTTCGCTCTTGAAGTTGTAGCCGGCGGCCGTGCTGATGCGAGTGGTGACCTGGTACTCGGCGCTGGGGAAAAACACGGCCATGAAACGGCGTGCCACCAGGTCGTAGAGCTTCTGTTCGGCCTCGCTCAGGCCGCTGGGCGCCTGCAGCGTGGGGATGATGGCAAAGTGGTCGCTGACCTTGGCGTTGTCGAAGATGCGTTTGTTGGCCTTGATGTAGCCGTTTTTTAGCCCGGTAGCAGCGTGCGGCGCCAGGTGCTTCATGCCGGAGTCGGCCAGCATGCCGAAGGTGTCCTTGGCCACGGCCAGGTAGTCCTCGGGTAGGTGGCGCGAATCGGTCCGCGGGTAGGTCAGGGCCTTGTGGCGTTCGTAGAGGCTTTGCGCGATGGACAGGGTGGTCTTGGCGGAGAAGCCGAACTTGCCGTTGGCTTCGCGCTGCAAGCTGGTCAGGTCGAACAGCATGGGCGAGGCCTGGGTGCTGGGCTTGCTTTCTTCCGTGACCGTGGCGGTCTGGCCGCGCACGGCGTCGGCAATCGTCTTGGCTTCCTTTTCGCTCCAGACGCGGTCGGCCTTTTTCTCGGCGTCGTCCTCGGTCTTTTTCCACTTGGGGTCGAACCACTTGCCTGCGTAGTCGCCGGCCTGCGCGCCGAAACTGGCGTGGACCTCCCAGTAGTCGCGGCTGATGAACTTGCGGATCTGTTCTTCACGCTCCACCACCACGGCCAGCGTGGGCGTCTGCACACGGCCCACGGTGGTCAGGAAAAAGCCGCCGTCGCGCGAGTTGAAGGCCGTCATGGCCCGCGTGCCGTTGATGCCCACCAGCCAGTCGGCTTCACTGCGGCTGCGCGCGGCGTCGGCCAGGGGTTGCATCTGCTTGTCGCTGCGCAGCTTGTCGAAGCCGTCGCGGATGGCCTGAGGCGTCATGCTCTGCAGCCACAGGCGCGAAACGGGCTTGCCCAGGGGCTTGGCGCCGCCGGCGTATTGCTCGATCAGGCGGAAGATTAGCTCCCCTTCGCGGCCCGCGTCGCAGGCGTTGATGAGTTTGTCCACATCCTTGCGCTTGGCCAGCTTGACCACGGCGTTCAGGCGGGTCTTGGTCTTGTCCACCGGCTTCAGGTCGAAATGCGGCGGGATGACTGGCAGGTTGTTGAAACTCCACTTGCCGCGCTTCACGTCGTATTGCTCGGGCGCCTGGATCTCCACCAGGTGGCCCACGGCGCTGCTGACGACGTAGCTGTCGTTTTCAAAGTGCTCGTCGTGTTTCTCGAACTTGCCGGCCACGGGCGTGAGGGCGCGCACGATGTCTTGCGCGACCGAGGGTTTTTCGGCGATGACCAGGGTCTTGGTGGAAACAGCGTTTTTCATCTGACTACAATCCAGTTTCTCGCGCGCGCATATGCGCACACACGCGGGCGCGCACACGCGCGCGCCCATACGAGTTCACCTTACCAAATTTTTCAGCAGTGTCCAAGAATCCCGTTTCCGAGTCTGGCCGCCGTATCCAGACCCGTCGCTCAGGCGTGCATGGCAAGGGCGTCTTCGCCGTCCAGGATATTCCCAAGGGCGATGTCATCATCGAGTACGTGGGCGAGGTCATCGACTGGGAGGAGGCCCTGAGCCGTCACCCGCACGATCCCAAGGATCCGAACCACACCTTTTACTTCCACGTCGACGAAGACCATGTCATCGACGCCAAGGTGGGCGGCAACTCCTCGCGCTGGATCAACCACTCCTGCGACCCCAGCTGCGAGGCCGACGAGGTGGATGGCCGCGTCTTCATCAAGTCCCTGCGCAAGATCAAGGCCGGCGAAGAGCTGAACTACGACTACGGCCTCATCATCGACGAGCCCTACACCAAGAAACTGCTGGCCGAATACCCCTGCTGGTGCGGCAGCGAGAACTGCCGCGGCACCCTGCTGACACCCAAGGACGACGAACCCAAGAAGAAGTCCGCCAAGAAAAAGAAAAAGGCCAAAGCCAAGGACAAGACCAAGGTGAAGGCCAAGGGCGAGAAAAAAGACGGCAAGAAAAAAAGCGCCAAGCGCTGAGGTCCATGCTGCGCTGGCCGGCCGAAGCGATCTGGGAGGCGGTGGTGCCGGGTTTGCCCGGCTTCACGGTCGAGGTGCTGCCCGAGGTCGATTCGACCAACACTGAACTCATGCGCCGCGCGCGCGCTGGCCTGCTGGAACCGGTGCTCCTGGTGGCCGAGGCGCAGACCGCAGGCCGCGGCCGCCTGGGGCGTGCCTGGCACAGCGGCACGCAGGTGGGGGAGGTGCTGACCTTCTCCCTGGGACTGCCCCTGCGCCTGGCCGACTGGTCAGGCCTTTCGCTGGCCGTGGGCGTAGGTGTGGCCCAGGGACTGCATCCGGAGCTGCAACTCAAGTGGCCCAACGATGTCTGGTGGCAGGACCGCAAGCTGGCCGGCATCCTGATCGAGACCACCCAGGTGGGGGACGAGCGTTATGCCGTCATCGGCGTGGGCATCAACATCGCCCCGCGTGAAGCCACAGATCTGAGCACGCCGCCGGCCTGGCTGCAGGAACTGATGCCGGAGCTGGATGCGCCCCAGGCCCTGCTGCAGGTGGCCGTGTCCCTGGTGCAGGCGGTGTTGCGCTTCCAGGCCCAGGGCTGGACACCTTTCCTGCCCGCCTATGCGGCACGCGATGCACTGGCGGGCCGCGCCGTATCGCTCAGCGATGGCAGCAGCGGCCAGGCCCGCGGGGTGGACGAGCGCGGGGCCCTGCTGGTGCATACTGCTTCGGGTTTGAAGAAAATCTCCAGCGCTGAAGTCAGCGTCCGCCCCACGAACTGAAGCCCTGCTCACGCCATGCTGCGTCTCGCCGTCCTTTTGCTGGTCCTGCTCAATGCGGGCTATTACGCCTGGTCGCAGGGCATGCTGCGCGCCTATGGCTGGGCGCCGGCCGAACAGAATGAGCCCGAGCGTCTGAAGCAGCAGTTGCGACCCGAGGCCATCCGCATCCTGCAGCCCGAGGAGGGCCGCAAGGCCGAGCAGGTGGCGCTGACACCGCCCAAGGCGCCCGAATGTCTGCAGGCTGGCCTGTTTGACGAAGCCCAGACCGCCACCCTGCGCAAGGCGCTGGAGTCCCTGTTGCCGCCCACGGCCTGGTCGCTGGAGACCAGCGTGGAGCCGGCGCGCTGGATCATCTACATGGGCAAGTTTCCCAATGCCGCGGCCCAGGACAAAAAGCGTGCTGAGCTGGAAAAGATGAAGCTCAAGTTGCAGCCCCTGGACAACACTGAGCTGCAACTCGGGCTGTCGCTGGGGCGCTTCGAGACCCAGGCCCAGGCCCAAGCCGAGTTCAACGCGCTGCAAAAGCGCGGCGTGCGTACCGCGCGCGTGCTGCAGGAGCGCGCCGAAGTCAGGCAGAGCCAGCTGCGTATTCCCGCAGCCGACGAGGCCATGAAACCCAAGCTGGATGAGCTCAAGACGGCGCTGGGTGACAAGACGCTGCGCAGCTGCCGCTGAAGCCTGACCCCGGGTTCACTCCTGGGTCAAATCAAAACGAACGATAAAACGTGCCCCGGGCGGGGTCTGACCCGGCCGTGTGTCTTCCACGCTGATGCGGGCCCGGTGCTGCTGGGCGATTTCCTGGGCGATGGGCAGGCCCAGGCCCGAGCCGTCCACGTCATTGCCCAGGGCCCGGTAGAAGGGCTGGAAGATCAGCTCACGCTCGGCCAGCGGGATGCCCGGACCGGAGTCTTCCACCTGCAGCACGATGATCTTGCCGAAGGGATCGGCCAGCACACGTGCCGTGATGACACCGGGTCGCTCCTGCGTGGAGGGGGTGTAGTTGATGGCGTTGTCCAGCAGGTTGCGCACCAGCTCCTTGAGCAGGGTGGGGTTGCCCTCGAGCTTCACGCCGGAGGTGCCGGACTGGGCGCCTTCGTAACCCAGGTCGAGGTGGCGCTCGATGGCGCGCGGCACGCTGTCCTGCACGACTTCCATGGTGATGCGCGCCAGGTCGCAGGGCTGACGGCTCATGGCCGTGGTGCCGGCCTCGGCGCGGGCCAGAGCCAGCAGCTGGTTGACGGTGTGTGTGGCCCGGATGCTGGAGCGCCCGATCTGGCGCAGCGACTGCTTGAGCTCCTCAGTGCTGGTGCCTTCACGCTGGGCCAGGTCGGCCTGCATGCGCAGGCCCGCCAGCGGGGTCTTGAGCTGGTGCGCGGCGTCGGCCAGGAAACGCTTCTGTGTGCCGATCGAGTCGGTCAGGCGCAGCAGCAGGTCGTTGACGGAGGCCACCAGCGGCGCCACTTCCAGCGGCACAGTCTGCGTGTCCAGCGGGCTCAGGTCGTCGGGGCGGCGCGCGCGGATGCGCTCCTCCAGCCGGTTGAGCGGTTTGATGGCCTGCACCAGGGCCAGCCAGACCAGCAGCACCGCCAGCGGCAGGGTGACGAACTGCGGCAGCATCACGCCCTTGATGATCTCGGCGGCCAGGATGGAGCGCTTGTCCAGGGTCTCGGCCACCTGCACCAAGGCCAAGCGTGACCCGAGTGGTTCCAGCGGCACCCACATATAGGCTACGCGGATTTCATGGCTTTGAAACTTGTCGTCGCGCAGCCGCACGGAGCCGGGGATCACCACCTCTTCTTCGGAGGGGCGGGGGAAATCGTGTTCGCCGCTGAGGTACTCACCGCGTGCACCGAGGACCTGGTAGTAGACCGTGTCGGTGTCATCGGCACGCAGCAGTTCGCGTGCGGGCAGGGGCAGGCTGAACTGGACATGTTGCTGGTTCACCGTGACCAGCTGGGCCAGGGCGTTGACGTTGTATTCCAGCGTGCGGTCGAAGGGTTTGCCTGCGATGCTCTGCGCGACCAGCCAGGTCAGCACCAGGCTGATGGGCCACAGCAGCAGCAGGGGCGTGAGCATCCAGTCCAGGATCTCGCCGAACAGCGAGCGTTGCTCGCGCTGGAAAAGTTTCATGCCTGCGCCCTCATGGGGCTACTGGATCTTCTCGAGGCAGTAGCCCAGGCCGCGCACGGTGGCAATGCGGATCGGGCCTTTTTCGATCTTTTTGCGCAGGCGATGGATGTAGACCTCGATGGCGTTGTTGCTGACCTCTTCGCCCCACTCGCACAGGCGCTCGACCAGCTGGTCCTTGCTGACCAGGCGACCGCTGCGCTGCAGCAGCACCTCCAGCAGGCCAAGCTCACGCGCCGAGAGTTCGACCATCTTGCCGTCGATGCTGGCCACGCGCCCGGTCTGGTCATAGGTCAGCGGGCCGTGCTTGATGTGGCTGCTGGTGCTGCCCATGCCGCGGCGCACCAGGGCGCGCACGCGGGCTTCCAGCTCCTGCAGCGAAAAGGGTTTGGCCATGTAGTCGTCAGCGCCGTAGTCCAGGCCCTTGACACGTTCCTCCACGCTGTCGGCCGCGGTGAGAATGAGCACGGGCAGGCTGGAGCCGCGCGCGCGCAGTTTCTTGAGCACTTCCAGGCCGTGCAGCTTGGGCAGGCCCAGGTCCAGGATCAGCAGGTCAAGCTCGTTGTTGGTCATCAGGGCCGCATCGGCCTCGGTGCCGCTGGCCACGTGGTTGACGGCCGCGCCCGAGCTGCGCAGGGTGCGCAGCAGGCCGTCGGCCAGGACCTGGTCGTCTTCGGCTATCAGTATCCGCATGGGTGTGTCTCCTGAGCTGCCGGCTGTGGGCCGCCGGCTGGCTGGTCATGAAACGATTCTAGGCGCTGGCATAGGCTTCGAGCCCGAGGGCAATCACGGTGGCCACCTCGGGGCTCACGGCCTGTTTGAGTTCGGTCTCGGCCTGGACCACGGCCCGCTGGAAGCCGCGCAGCCAGGCCAGGCCGGCGGGTGTGAAACACACGAGCTTGGCACGGCCATCACGTCCATCGGCTTCGCGTGTGACCAGGCCCCAGGCCTCGCACTGGTCGACCAGCTTGCCCATGGCCTGTTTGCTCATGCCGGCTGAGGCTGCGAGCTCCTGGAGTCGCGAGCCTTGCAGACCGAGGTGGCGCGTGATGTGGATGTGAGCGGCACTGACCTGGCCGCGTGCGGCCAGATTCGACAGCGCGAGAGGGATGTCGTCGTCGTGTGCCATCAGGTGCAGCACACGCTCGTCAAAGCGGCGCATGGCGTGGCCCAGCAGGCGGCCCAGATGGGTCTGGCGCCAGCCGTCGTCGATCGGCGCAGTGGTGATGTCAGCCATAGGCCAAATAGTAAATCAAGATGACTAAATAAAGGCTTTACAGGAAAGTACAAGGCGAATAAATTACTGGTCAAGCATCCAGCCTGTGGTTAAAAACACTGGATCACACATCAACCCCCTCAAGGAGTCATCATGGACGTATCCGGCAAATCCATCAGCGTCGCCAACAGCGAAAAAGCCAAGGCCCTGGCCGCTGCCCTGGCCCAGATCGAAAAGCAGTTTGGCAAGGGCACCATCATGCGTCTGGGCGAGGGCGAGGCCATCGAGGACATCCAGGTGGTCTCCACCGGCTCCCTGGGCCTGGACATCGCCTTGGGCGTCGGCGGTCTGCCGCGCGGCCGGGTGGTCGAGATCTACGGCCCAGAATCCTCGGGCAAGACCACCCTGACCCTGCAGGTCATCGCCGAGATGCAGAAGATCGGCGGTACCTGCGCCTTTGTCGATGCCGAACACGCGCTGGACGTGCAGTACGCGCAGAAGCTGGGCGTCAACCTGCCCGACCTGCTGATTTCCCAGCCGGACACCGGCGAACAGGCCCTGGAAATCGTCGACAGCCTGGTGCGCTCGGGTGCCGTGGACCTGATCGTGATCGACTCGGTGGCGGCCCTCACGCCCAAGGCCGAAATCGAGGGCGAGATGGGCGACAGCCTGCCCGGCCTGCAGGCCCGCCTGATGAGCCAGGCCCTGCGCAAGCTCACCGCCACCATCAAGAAGACCAACTGCATGGTCATCTTCATCAACCAGATCCGCATGAAGATCGGTGTGATGTTCGGCAGCCCCGAGACCACCACAGGTGGCAATGCGCTCAAGTTCTACGCCTCGGTGCGCATCGACATCCGCCGCACGGGCACCATCAAGAAGGGCGAAGAGGCCATCGGCAACGAGACCAAGGTCAAGATCGTCAAGAACAAGGTGGCGCCCCCGTTCAAGACGGCCGAATTCGACATCCTGTTCGGCGAGGGCATCAGCCGCCATGGCGAGGTCATCGACATGGGCGTGAACGCCAAGATCATCGAGAAGTCCGGCGCCTGGTACGCCTACAACGGCGAGAAGATTGGCCAGGGCCGCGACAACGCACGTGAGTTCCTGCGCGAAAACCCCGAGCTGGCGCTGGAAATCGAGAACAAGGTCCGCGAGTCCTTGGGCATCCCGCAGCGTGGCGAGATGGAAGCGGCCGTCGCAGAAGCGTAAGACACGGCGTGTCAGGCCAGCAGAAGCCAGCCGGCGCCAGGCCGGCCTTCCAGGTCAGTCTCAAGGGTAGGGCCTTGAGGCTGCTGGGCCAGCGTGAACACACCCGGCTCGAACTCGAGCGCAAGCTAGGGTGTTACGAAGAGGAGCCGGGCACGCTGGCCCAGGCATTGGATGAGCTGCAGGCCAAGGGCTATCTGAACGAGCAGCGTGCCGCCGAATCCCTGGTGCACCGTCGGGCCGGGCAATACGGCGCCATGCGTCTGCGCCAGGAAATGCAGGACAAGGGGCTGGACCGCGAACTCATCGACCAGACCCTGGCCGGTGTGAAGGACTCCGAATTGTCGCGGGCGCGTGAGGTGTGGCGGCGGCGCTTTGATAGCCTGCCAGCAAGCGCCCAAGAGCGCGCCAGGCAGACACGCTTTTTGCTGGCACGGGGTTTTTCAGGTGAAGTGGTGCGCCGGGCTCTGGGAAGCAAGCCGGAGGATGAAGCCGTCTGATTACAGGTCGAGCATCAGCTTGAGGTTCTGCACCGCCGCACCACTGGCGCCCTTGCCCAGGTTGTCCAGACGGGCCACCAGCACCGCCTGGCCCAGGCCGTCGTTGCCGTAGACGCTGAGCTCCATCTTGTTGGTGCCGTTGAGCGCGGTGGGTTCCAGGCGACCCCCTTGGGCCGGGGGCACCACGCTGACCCACTCGCTGCCGGCGTAATGCGCGCGCAAGGCGTCTTCCAGCTGCTGGCTGCGTGTCACGCCCTTCATGAGGTCGAACTGCAGGCCGATCTGGTCGATCATGCCGGCGTAGTAGTTGGCCACAGTTGGCACGAAGATCGGCCGGCGGGTCAGTCCGGTGTAGCGCTGGAATTCGGGCAGGTGCTTGTGGGTCAGGCTCAGACCGTAGACCTCCAGCGGTGGCGCCGTCTTCGTAACCTCGTAGGCCTCGATCATCTGGCGGCCGCCACCCGAGTAACCGGAGTAACCAGACAGGACGATGGGGTAGTCTGTTGGCAGCAGGCCGGCGTCGACCAGCGGGCGCAGCAGGGCGATGCCTCCCGTGGGGTAGCAGCCGGGATTTGCGACGCGGCGGGCCTGGGCGACGGCCTGAGTATGTTCACGGGTCAGCTCGGGAAAGCCATAGACCCAGCCCGGGGCCACGCGGTGGGCGGTGGAGGCGTCGATGATCTTGGGGCCGGGGCGTCCCGAGGTTTTTTCCAGTTCATCCACCAGGGCCACGGTTTCCATGGCAGCCTCGTCGTGCAGGCAGAGGATGACCAGATCGGCACCGGCCAGCAGTTCACGCTTGGCCGCCACGTCCTTGCGCCGCTCGGCCGCAATGCTCAGCAGTTCGACCTGCGGCATGGCCAGCAGGCGTTCGCGGATCTGCAGACCGGTGGTGCCGGCCTCGCCGTCGATGAAGATTTTCTTGGCGGACATAGGGCTTATGCCTTGATTGGGCGAATTTATGGAAACGGGCAGGAGTGCCCCCGTTTTGTGCAGAGCAACATGATACATTCCAAGGTTGTGCTGAATCCAGCACCCGCTGCGGGACACGCCGGTTCCGCAGTCAGGACAGAAATCCATTTCCTGAGAGAACCCTCATGAAGATCCACGAGTACCAAGGCAAGGAAATCTTGCGTCAGTTTGGTGTACCGGTGCCGCGCGGCATTCCGGCCTTCACCGTCCAGGAGGCCGTCGAGGCAGCCCAGAAGCTTGGCGGCCCCGTCTGGGTCGTCAAGGCGCAGATCCATGCCGGCGGCCGTGGCAAGGGTGGTGGCGTGAAGGTGGCCAAGACGATCGACGACGTCAAGGCCCGCGCCACCGACATCCTGGGCATGCAGCTCAAGACCCACCAGACCGGCCCCGAAGGCCAGAAGGTGCGCCGCCTCTACATCGAAGACGGTGCCGACATCCAGAAGGAGTACTACCTCTCCTGCGTGACCGATCGCGGCACCCAGAAGGTGGCCTTCATTGCCTCCAGCGAAGGCGGCATGGACATCGAGGAAGTGGCCCATTCCACGCCCGAAAAGATCATCACCCTGTTCGTGGATCCGGCCACCGGCCTGACCCAGGCGCAAGGCCAGGAACTCGCCAAGGGTGTGGGCATGCCCGCCGACTCCGTGGCCCAGTTCATCGACATCTGCCAGAAGCTCTACAAGTGCTATATGGAGACCGATGCTTCGCTGGTCGAGATCAACCCCCTGAATCGCGACAGCAAGGGCAACATCATTGCCCTGGACGCCAAGTTCAACTTCGACTCCAACGCCCTGTTCCGCCATCCCGAGATCGTGGCTTACCGCGACCTGGACGAGGAAGATCCGGCTGAAATCGAAGCTTCCAAGTTCGACCTGGCCTACATCTCCCTGGACGGCAACATCGGCTGCCTGGTGAACGGTGCCGGCCTGGCCATGGCCACCATGGACACCATCAAGCTGTTCGGCGCCGAGCCGGCCAACTTCCTGGACGTGGGCGGCGGCGCTACCCCCGAGAAGGTCACCGAAGCCTTCAAGATCATGCTCAAGAACGACAAGGTGAAGGCCATCCTGGTCAACATCTTCGGCGGCATCATGAAGTGCGACACGATCGCCACCGGTGTGATCACCGCCTGCAAGGCCGTGAACCTGAGCGTGCCGCTGGTCGTGCGCATGAAGGGCACCAACGAAGAGCTGGGCAAGAAGATGCTGGCCGAGTCCGGCCTGCCCATCATCAGTGCCGACACCATGGCCGAAGCCGCCCAGAAGGTGGTCGCTGCCGTCAAGGCCGCCAAGTAAAGCACGAAGGAAAAGTCATGTCGATCTACATCAACAAAGACACCAAAGTCATCACCCAGGGCATCACTGGCAAGACCGGCCAGTTCCACACGGAAAAGTGCCAGGAATACGCCAACGGCAAGAACTGCTTTGTCGCCGGCGTGAACCCCAAGAAGGCGGGCGAGTCCATCTTCAACATCCCGATCTACGCCTCCGTCAAGGAAGCGGCCAAGCAGACCGGCGCCACCGTGTCGGTGATCTACGTGCCCCCGGCGGGCGCTGCGGAAGCCATCTGGGAAGCTGTCGAAGCGGATCTGGACCTGGCGATCTGCATCACCGAAGGCATTCCGGTGCGCGACATGCTGATGGTGCGGAACAAGATGAAGGCCAAGGAAGCCGCAGGCGGCAAGAAGACCCTGCTGCTGGGCCCCAACTGTCCCGGCCTGATCACGCCCGACGAGATCAAGATCGGCATCATGCCCGGCCACATCCACCGCAAGGGTCGTATCGGCGTGGTCTCGCGCTCCGGCACGCTGACTTATGAAGCCGTGGCACAGCTGACTGAAATCGGCCTGGGCCAGTCCTCGGCTGTGGGCATCGGCGGCGACCCGATCAACGGTCTGAAGCACATCGATGTCATGAAGGCTTTCAACGACGATCCGGAGACGGATGCCGTCATCATGATCGGCGAAATCGGTGGCCCGGACGAGGCGGAGGCCGCCCGCTGGTGCAAGGCCAATATGAAGAAGCCCATCGTCGGCTTCATCGCTGGTGTCACGGCCCCTCCCGGCAAGCGTATGGGCCATGCCGGCGCGCTGATTTCCGGTGGTGCCGACACGGCCGACGCCAAGCTGGCGGTCATGGAGGAGTGTGGCTTCAAGATCACGCGCAACCCATCCGAAATGGCGCGCCTGCTCAAAGCCCTGCTCTGACCTGGGGATACCGCAGGCCCGCCTTATTGAGCGCGGTCAATAATTGCGGTTTTCCACAATATCAAGCCCGATAGCCCACTTGGACAATCGGGCTTGTTTTTTACAAACCCCAGCGCGGACAACGCTGACAGATAAATAGAAAGATCGCCGTGGAAGCATTCATGACCGCCCATTTCTGGGTTGCTGTCGGTCAGATCATCCTGATCGACATCCTGCTCGGCGGCGACAACGCCGTCGTCATCGCTCTGGCCTGCCGCTCGCTGCCTCCGCATCAGCGCACCAAGGGCATTCTCTGGGGCACGGCTGGCGCCATTGTCCTGCGCGTCATCCTGATCGCCTTTGCCCTGACACTGTTGCAAGTGCCCTACCTCAAGCTGGTCGGTGCCATCTTGTTGGTGTGGATCGGCGTGAAGTTGCTGACGCCCGAGGAAGAGGATGAGCACAGCAATATCAAGGGGAGCGACAAGCTCTGGGGCGCGGTCAAGACCGTGATCGTGGCCGACCTGGTGATGAGCGTGGACAACGTGATCGCCATTGCTGGCGCAGCACAGGGTGCTGGCGAACAGCACCAGATGGCGCTGGTGATCTTCGGTCTGCTGGTGAGCATTCCCATCATCGTCTGGGGCAGCCAGCTGGTGCTCAAGCTCATGGACCGTTTCCCCATGATCATCACCCTGGGGGGCATGCTGCTGGGCTGGATTGCCGGCACCATGGCGCATACCGATCCG
>CAUPRZ010000022.1:0-12319 GCA_963513855.1 uncultured Hylemonella sp. | reverse complement strand
GCGCAACCTCGTCATTCCCTTTGTCTTCCGCCGTTACCTCGACTACAACGTCTTCGACTCGCTGCGTGTGCTGCACCGCCAGATCCGCGAGCACGCCACCAAACGCAGCGCGGGCCATCCTGAGCGCAGCAACGACGTCAAGCTCTCGCGCGGCGGTATCCGTGAAATCGAGTTCACCGTGCAGCTGCTGCAGGTGGTGCGCGGCGGCCAGTTCCCCGAGCTGCGCACACGGCCCACACTGGACGCCCTGCAGCGCCTGGCCAAGGCCGGCCTCATGCCGGCGGCCACGGCCGAAGCCCTGGCCCAGGCCTATGAATTCCTGCGTCGTGTCGAGCACCGCGTCCAGTACCTGGACGACCAGCAGACCCATGTGCTGCCCACCCGTGACGAGGACCTGGACTGGATCGCAAGCAGCCTGGGTTACCCCGATGTCTGCGGCTTCCTGACCCAGCTCGACGCGCACCGCGAGATCGTGGCGCAGGAGTTCGACATCCTGCTCGGTGGTGCGGGCCAGAAGGAATGCAAGGGCTGCAGCAACGGCAAGAACGGCAGCAGCAGCCCCGCAGCCTCGGATTTCGACAGCCTGCTGGAGCAACTGACCCCCCAGTTCCGCGAACGGGTCACGGCCTGGCGCAACCACCCACGGGTGCTGGCTCTGCGCGAGGAGTCGCGCGCACGCCTGATCCGGCTGATTGCACGCACGGCCGAGTGGGTGCGCGAAGGCCGCGCCAGCGACGAGGCGGCCAGCCGCCTGGTGGACTGGATGGAGCCCTTGCTGCGACGCGAGAGTTATCTGGCCATGCTGCTGGAGCGCCCCGCTGTGCACGAGCGCCTGCTGCGCCTGCTGGGCGCCGCGCGCTGGCCTGCACGCTACCTGCTGCAACACCCGGGCGTGATCGACGAACTCGCCAGTCGCAGCATGATGGACGAACGTTTCGACCCGGCCGTCTTCGAGGCCGAACTCGACGCCCGCTGCAAGGCCCTGCAGGCTGGCGGCGACGATGACGAGGAAGCCCTGCTCAACCTGCTGCGCCGCGCCCACCATGCCGAGGTCTTCCGCACCCTGGCCCGTGATGTGGAGACGGTGCTGACCGTGGAACAGGTGGCCGACGACCTCTCGGCCCTGGCCGACGCCGTGCTGCGCATCACCACACGCTGGTGCTGGGAGCGCCTGAAAAAAAAGCACCGAGACAGTCCCCAGTTCGCCATCATCGGTTACGGCAAGCTCGGCGGCAAGGAACTGGGTTATGGCAGCGACCTGGACATCGTCTTCGTCTACGAGGACGAACACGAGGACGCGCCCGAGGTCTACGCCCAGCTGGTGCGCAAGCTGATCAACTGGCTCACCGTGAAGACCGGCGAAGGCGACCTCTACGAGATCGACACCGCATTGCGGCCCAACGGCAACTCGGGCCTGCTGATCACCACTTTCGAGGCCTACGCCAATTACCAGCAGCAGCGCGGCAGCAACACCGCCTGGACCTGGGAGCACCAGGCCATGACCCGCGCGCGTTTTGTGCTGGGCAGCGATGCGCTGCGCCAGCGCTTTGACGCCATACGCGAAGCCGTGATCCGCGCACCGCGTGATGCAGCCGCCTTGCGTCAGGAGATCGTGGCCATGCGCGACAAGGTTCGGCAGGCGCACCCCGTGCGTGGCGAAGTTTTCGACGTCAAGCACAGCCCCGGTGGCATGGTCGATGCCGAATTCGCCATGCAATACCTGGTGCTCTCGCTGGCCACACAGTACCCGGTGCTGGCGGCCAACACCGGCAACATCGCCCTGCTGCGTGCGGCCGAAACAGCCGGCCTGCTGCCTACCGGCGTAGGCACGGCCGCGGCCGATGCCTACCGCGAGCTGCGCCGCATCCAGCACCGTGCGCGCCTCAACGAGGAGCCGACCCAGGTCGACACGGCCAGTGTGGTCAGCGAGCGGGCAGCCGTGCTGGCGCTTTGGACTGCGGTCTTCGGCGCTGCCTGAGACCGCAAGGGTCTCAAGCCGTGTTGCGGATCCTGCGCACCAGCGCCGTCGTCGAATAGCCCTCTACAAAGGGCAGGGCCAACGCCCGCCCGCCCCAGGACTCGACCAGGGCCGTCTCGGGCAGCTTGCGCATGTCGTAGTCGCCACCCTTGACCAGGATGTCGGGGCGGATCTCGGCGATCAGGGCCTGCGGCGTGTCCTCGTCGAACCAGGTCACCAGGTCCACCACACCCAGGGCCGCCATCAGCGCGGCCCGGTCCTGCTCATTGTTGAGCGGGCGATCCGGCCCCTTGCCCAGGCGGCGCGCCGAAGCATCGCTGTTGAGGGCCACGATCAGGCTGCCCCCCAGTTCCCGGGCCTGGCCCAGGTAAAGGGCATGGCCACGGTGCATGACGTCGAAGACACCGTTGGTGAAGACCAGGGGCCGCGGCAGGGCGGCCAGGCGTGCCGGCAGATCGGCGCGTGCGCAAAGCTTGTCGAGGAAAGCCGGCAGGGCGGGGAGGGAAGCAGACATGCCGGCATCCTAGCAGTCGCTCCGCAACAAAGGCCGGCAATCGTGGAAAAGGGCCGCGCTTTACCCCCCAATCCCGGTCCCATGCCCGGGGATGCAGGGGCATAATGGCCCCGCCCATGTCGACCAAGCTCGTATCCGTCACCATCGACTCGATCCGGGTCGGTGAGCCCCTGCCTTTTGCGTTGATGGACGCCGAGGGCACGCTGCTGGCCGGTCGCGGTTATGTGTTCGGCTCACGCCTCGAGCTGCAGACCCTGCTGGGCCGCGGCGTCTCGCTCTACATCGACGCCGCCGACTCCGAAGCCCACCACCGTGCCTATGTGGGCATGCTGCACAGCATGGTGCGCAAGGACACGACGCTGGGACAGATCGCCGGCGCCCAGATCTCGAAGGTGGATTTCGAAGCCAGCCGTTTCGAAGGCGATCTGGCCGACGGCCCGGCCGACTGGCTGGACTACCAGGTGCAGGCCAACAGCATCCTGCGCGACCACAGTGCGCCCATGTTCCTGGCGCGTCTGGTCCGGCTGCAGAAGCAGCTGCGCCAGCGCGCCATCAGCAACCCAGACGGCGCGTTGTTCGCACTCTTTCATCTTTCGGCCAGCGAGATCCGCATGTACAGCGCCACCCACGCCATGCTGGTCAGCGTGATGTGCGGCCTGGCCGCCCGCGAGGTGCTGGCCTGGCCGGCCGAGCAGGAACAGCTGCTGTGCCTGGCCGCGCTGAGCATGAACCTGGGCATGACCGAGCTGCAGGACAAACTGGCCCAGCAGATCAGCCCCGTCACGCCGGAACAGCGCCAGCAGATCGACCGCCATGCCCAGCGCTCGGTCGATCTGTTGCAGAAGGCCGGTGTCGGCGACCCGGACTGGCTCGAAGCCGTGGGACAGCACCACGGCGTGCCGCCCGGACCGCTGGCCCCGCGCTCACCCGGCCTGCGCATGGCACGCCTGATCCAGCGCGCCGACATGTTCGGCGCCCGGCTGGCGCCGCGTGCCTCGCGCACGCCCACCGCCCCCGCGGCAGCCATGCAGGCCAGCTATTTCGACGAAAACCGCCAGGTGGACGAGGCCGGGGCCGCCCTGATCAAGGCCGTGGGCATCTATTCGCCCGGTTCCTTCGTGAAGCTCAACACCGAGGAAATTGCGGCCGTGGTCCGGCGTGGCGCCAACACGACCACGCCCAAGGTGGCCGTGGTGATCAACCGTGACGGCATGCCCATGGCCGAGCCGGTGATACGTGATACGGCCCTGCGGGACTACCGCATCGTGGCCAGCGTGCCGCACCGCGAGGTGAAGGTGCAGATCAACCTGCAGCGCATGCTGGCGCTGACGACCGTGACGGTCTGAGCCCGGTCAGGCGACGGCGACAGGCGCCGCGCCGCCCAGCTGCTTGCGGAAACGGTTGAGTTCCTGCACGGACTTGAAGCTCTGCCCGAACAGCAGGCTCAGGTTGTGCAGGATGCGCTCCACCACCTTGCTCTCCCAGCCCGCGTCAAAACGGATCTGCTGGTCCAGCCAGTGCTCCAGCCACTCGGGGTTGGGCAGGCGGCTCTGGATGGTGTCACGCGGGAACAGGGCCTTGTTCACATGCAGATTGGTGGGATGCAGGGCCTGGGCCGTACGGCGGGCGCTGGCCATGAGCACGCCCACCTTGGCAAACGCCACCTTGGCATCGGCGCCGAAACGGCCGATGGCGCGTTTCATGTAACGCAGATAGGCACCGCCATGGCGGGCCTCGTCCTGGCTCAACGTGGTGTAGATGTGCTTGATCACGGGCTCGGTATGCCATTCGCTGGCGCGGCGGTACCAGTGGTTGAGACGGATCTCGCCGCAGAAGTGCAGCATCAGCGTTTCCAGCGCCGGGGCCGGTTCGAACTCGAAGCGCACCTCGTGCAGCTCCTCCTCGGTGGGCGCCAGCTCGGGCCGGAAGCGGCGCAGGTATTCCATGAGCACCAGGGAGTGCTTCTGTTCCTCGAAGAACCAGATGGACATGAAGGCGGAGAAGTCGCTGTCGTCCTTGTTGTCGCGCAGGAACATCTCGGTAGCCGGCAGGGCTGACCACTCGGTGATGGCGTTCATCTTGATGGTCTGGGCCTGCTCGTCGCTGAGCTTGCCGGCGTCAAACTGGGCCCAGGGAATGTCTTTTTCCATGTCCCAGCGCACGGCTTCCAATTGCTTGAAGAGTTCAGGGTAAAGCATGATCGTTCCTTCGATGCGCCCCGATTCTAGGGGGGTCCGCTGGACGTGCAACTGACAGACCGGTATCGCCATACACCGGTGCGGGACTTGCCCGCGCAGCGCCTCAGTGCGGCACCGTGTCGGCAAAGCTGGGGCGCTGCATGAGCTTGTCCTGCAGGCGCACCAGATGGGCATGGGTGTCACGCCAGGCGACCTGGGGAAAACGGAAGTCCAGATAGCCCAGGGCCGAGCCCACGGCCACATCGGCCAGGCTGAAATGGGTGCCCGAGCAGAAGGGCTTGTCGCCCAGGCCACGGCTCATGGCATCCAGGCTGGCCTTGATTTTGCCGATCTGGCGGTCGATCCAGGCCTGGCTGCGCTGTTCTTCGCTACGCTGGGGCCAGACGGCCTCCATGCGCGCCAGCAGGGCCGCGTCCATGACACCGTCAGCCAGGGCCTCCCAGGTCTTGACCTCGGCGCGCTCGCGACCCACGGGCGGGATCAGCTTGCCCACAGGTGACAGCGTGTCCAGGTATTCCACGATGACACGGGAATCGAACAGGGCCTCGCCGCCTTCCATGATCAGGCAGGGGATCTTGCCCAGGGGGTTGGCATCCACGATGCGGGTCTGCTCAGACCACACATCCTCCAGCACAAAGGTGTAGTCCAGCTTTTTTTCGGTCATCACGATGCGCACCTTGCGCACGTAAGGACTGGTGTGGGAGCCGATCAGTTTCATGGGTCTTTCCGAAGTCCAAGGGGCGGATTTTAACGATACCTGTGCGGCAAGGCTCCCAACTACAATTCGGGCATGACGTTCTCCACCATTTCCGCCCTGTCCCCGCTGGACGGGCGTTATGCCGCCAAGCTGACGCCGCTGCGCCCGCTGATGAGCGAGCAGGGTTATATGCACCGCCGTGTCCAGGTCGAAATGGCCTGGTTCATCGCCCTCAGCGACGCCGGCTTCCAGGAATTCCCGCCGCTCTCGCCCGGCGCGCGCACCTACCTTCTCAACCTGGTCAAGAATTTCTCCGAAGCCGATGGCAACGCCATCAAGGAGATTGAGAAAACCACCAACCACGACGTCAAGGCCGTGGAGTACTGGATCAAGTCGCGCTTCGAGGCCCGGCCCGAGCTGCAGAAAGCCAGCGAGTTTGTGCATTTCGCCTGCACCAGCGAGGACATCAACAACACCAGCCACGCCCTGCAGCTGCGCAGCGCGCGCGACACCGTGCTGCTGCCGGCCCTGGACAAGCTGCTGGTCAAGCTGCGCGACATGGCCCAGGCCTATGCCGAAGTGCCCATGCTCAGCCGCACGCACGGCCAGACCGCCAGCCCCACCACCGTGGGCAAGGAAATCGCCAACGTGGTGGTGCGCCTGCAGACCGCCTGCGACCGCATCGCCGCCGTCAAGATCCTGGGCAAGATGAACGGCGCCGTGGGCAATTACAACGCCCACCTGGCTGCCTGGCCCGACTTTGACTGGGAAGCCTTCGCGAAAAAGGTCGTGGAGACGCCCGAGCCCCTGGGCCTGGGCCTGAGCTTCCAGCCCTACAGCATCCAGATCGAGCCGCACGACTACATGGCCGAGCTGTTCGACGCCATTGCCCGTGCCAACACCATCCTGGTCGATTTCTCGCGCGACGTCTGGGGTTATGTCTCCCTTGGTTACTTCAAGCAACGGCTCAAAGCCGGCGAGATCGGCTCCTCGACCATGCCGCACAAGGTCAACCCGATTGATTTCGAGAACGCCGAAGGCAATCTGGGCCTGGCCAATGCCCTGCTGCGCCACCTCAGTGAAAAGCTACCCATCAGCCGCTGGCAGCGCGACCTGACCGACTCCACGGTGTTGCGCAATATGGGCGTGGCCGTGGGCTACGCCGTGCTGGCCTACCAGTCCTTGAACATCGGCCTGAACAAGCTGGAACTCAACAGCGAGGCCCTGGCCGCCGACCTGGACGCTTCCTGGGAAGTGCTGGCCGAGCCGATCCAGACCGTGATGCGCCGTTACGGCGTGCAGGGCGCCTACGAAAAACTCAAGGAAGTCACACGGGGCCAGACGGTTACTGCCGCCGACCTGCATGCGCTGATCCGCAGCCTGGAGATCCCCGAAGCCGACAAGCAGCGCCTGCTGGCCATGACGCCGGGCAGCTACACGGGCAAGGCGGCTGAATTGGCGAAAAGAGTGTGACCCCCTGAGCGGCTGGCGCCGCTTCCCCCTGGAAGGGGGACAACGCCAGCGGCCCGGCGGAGCCGGTTCCGCGGCGTTTCTCGACTACTCCCCCTCACTCCTCCTGCACCCATGGCCATCAAATCCACCATCTTCAAGGCCAATCTGCAGATCGCCGACATCGACCACGGTTATTACGCCGACCATGCATTGACGCTGGCGCGGCATCCGAGTGAAACCGACGAACGCATGATGATCCGGCTCGTAGCGATGGCCCTGCAGGCGCACCGCCTGCAGACCGAGCTTGGCGGCGACGGCACCCTGGCCTTCGGTGCCGGCCTGTCCGACCCCGATGAGCCCGATGCCTGGCTGCGCGACTACACGGGGCAGACCCGTCTGTGGGTCGAGGTCGGCCAGCCCGAGGACAAGCCCCTGGCCAAGGCCTGCAGCAAATCGGACGCCGTGCTGGTCTACTGCTTCGCCCACGCCGCTGAGGTCTGGTGGCGCGGCATCGAGAACAAGCTCACGCGCCTGGACAAGCTGCAGGTCTGGCGCGTGCCCACCGAAGCCTCCCAGGCCTTGGCCGCCATGGCCGAGCGCAGCATGCAGTTGCAGGCCACGATCCAGGAAGGCGCGCTGATGTTGAGCAACAGCCAGCACCAGGTGGATGTGGAGCCGCTGCGCTGGAAGTGAATCAGGCCGCCTGGGCCTCGTCCTGCCGGCCGTTTTCCGCCGCCCGCTCGGCATAACGGTTGAAACGCCAGGCGTCCCCATGCAGGGTGATGCGACGCCAGGTCTGGCGTTTTTCGGCCGGGCTCAGTTCGGGCCAGTGCTGGACTTCGTCAAAGGTGCGCCCGCAACCCTTGCAGACCGGATCCCCCTGGCTGGTCGAGCAGATGGCAATGCAAGGTGTGTCCGGCGTGGTCTCGTACCAGGCCAGCCAGGCCTCGTAGGCGGTACGCGGCATGCTGCGTGCGTCGGCCTCCTGCTCACGGAAATAGACCATCAGGGCGTAGATCTCGGCCAGGGCGCGCACGGGCCGGGCCAGGGTAATGCCGTCGGGCGAGGGCTCGCGCTCGCGCCAGTGATTGATGGCCGATTCGATGTCGGTGATGTGGATGCCTGCCATGGGGAGGCAGGATCATAGCGGGTCGACCGCCCTGGGTGATGCCCGCAAAAACCCTTCATGACCCGGGCCATTGGGCCCCGTGGTCCAATCGTGGTCACGAAGGGGAGTAGCTCCCGAGCGCGACGGCCACACCTTGCCGCCGCGTCCATCAGCCAGTCGTCAATACGAAGCCCGTGCGGCTTCCGGCTCGCTGGGCAGCCGACGCCAACGCGTCTTGCTGGGCAAGACCTTCGACTGGAGCCTGTACCGGCATCCGTCGAAGCGCCACTTGCAGCCTGCTGCCATGTCCGCAAGACCTGCCTGTGCCGGCAAAACCGTCACAAAGGAGTTGCTTTCATGGAATTGTTTTCCACCCCCTGGTGGTCCGCGCTGCTGGCCATCATCCTCATCGACCTCGTGCTCGCCGGCGACAACGCCATCGTGATCGCCCTGGCCGCACGCAACCTGCCCCCGCAGCTGCAGAAAAAAGCCATCATCTGGGGCACGGTCGGTGCCATCGCTGTGCGCTCGGTCATGACGCTGGGCGTGGTCTGGCTGCTCAAGATCCCGGGGCTGATGCTGGTGGGCGGCCTGGGCCTGGTCTGGATCGCCTACAAGCTGTTGGCCGACCAGGAGAGCGGTGAACACGATGGCCCCGTCGCCAGCACCTTCTGGGGTGCCATGAAAACCATCATCGTGGCCGACGCCCTGATGGGCGTGGACAATGTGCTGGGCGTGGCTGGCGCGGCCAACGGCGCCATGGATCTGGTGGTGCTGGGCCTGCTGATCAGCGTGCCGATCGTGGTCTTCGGCAGCAAAGTGGTGCTCAAGCTGGTCGAACGTTTCCCCGCCATCATCCAGATCGGTGCCGCTGTGCTGGCCTTCACGGCCGCCAAGATGATCGTCAACGAGCCCCTGCTGGATGCGGTGTTCGACTCCCATGCGGTCCTGCGCTGGACCCTCTACGCTGTGGCCGTCGCCGGCGTTCTGGCAGCTGGCTGGTGGAATACACGCCGTATGGCGGCACGGCAAGCCGCCTGAAGGCCATGCCATCTGGTCCCGCAGGCCGACAGGCTTGCGGTGCTATGCTCATCCGCCATGAAACTCCTGGCGAAATGGCTGCTGAGCGCCACCGCGCTGCTGGCGCTCACCTACCTCTACTCAGGCGTCGAGCTGCAGAGCTTTGGCGCTGCCCTGCTGGCCGCCCTGGTGATCGGCCTCTTCAACATCTTCCTACGGCCCATCCTGGTGCTATTGACCCTGCCGGTCACCCTGGTCACCCTGGGGCTCTTCCTCTTCATCATCAATGCCCTGCTGTTCTGGGCGGCTGCCAGCCTGCTGGACGGCTTCCATGTGCGCGGTTTCACAGCCGCGCTGCTGGGCTCCTTGCTCTATTCGGTGTTCTCCCTGGTGATCGACTCAGCGCTCGAGAGACTGTTCCCGCAGAAGTGACTCGATCTGGCGGCTGCGGGTGTCGATGATGGACGCCTCGATGTGGTCCACACCCACTCCCTGCCGGGACAGTTCCTGGGCCGCCTTGAGACGATCGCGTGCCGCGCTGTAGTCCAGCCTTGAGGCGTGGACTTCGGCCTCGGCGCGCACGGCGCGCAGCGCCTGCCCCTGGGCCGTGTAGGCGGCCGACAGCAGCTGCCAGGCCTGCGCATCGCGCGGACGGCCGGCCAGCCAGACTTGCAATTGTTCAGCCGCTTCACGGGCCTGCCCGTTCTGCGTCCAGGTGCTCGCACGCATGAGTACCAGGGCCCGGGTCTGCGGCACAGGGCCCGGGGCCGGCGCCGCCAGCAGCTCGCCCGCCCGGCGCGCATCCCCTGTTGCCAGCGCCAGCTCGGCGCTCAGCAGGCGCGCCTGATAGGCCGCAGCTGCGTCGCCAGAAACCCGCTCCAGCAGGCGCTCCTGAAAGCGCCGGGCCATGTCGAACTCGCGCAAGCCCCGCGCAGCCATGGCTGCCGCATAAAGCACACCGGCCTGCTGCGCCGCCGTCATACCCGCATAAGCCGGCGCCTCGGCTTGCGCCAGGGCCTGGCGCAGGCTGTCAACTTCAGAGTTGGCCAACACCCGCGCGCGCGCAGCCATCATGGCGTGCAACATCGTCAGAGGGCGGGGTGGCGACGCTGGCAACAGCTGCTGGCGCGCCTGCATGTCGGCAATGCGCTCGGTGGTCAGCGGGTGGCTGCGCAGATAGGGATAGGCCCCCGTGTCGTTGAAGCGGTTGGCCTGCTGCAGCTTCTGGAACATGCCGACAAACCCCTGACCATCAAAACCGGCCTGCGTCATCACGCCATACCCCACCCGGTCGGCCTCGCGTTCCATGTCGCGCGAGAAATTGAGCTGCCCCTGCACGGCAGCCGCCTGCCCGCCCACGATCAAGGCCCCGGCCGCACCGGGGCTACTGGCCGCCGCCAGCGCACCCAGAATCATGGCGCCAATCAACCAGGGCGCTTGGTTACCCTGCCGGCTGATGATGCGCGCGATGTGGCGCTGCGTCACGTGGCTCAATTCGTGCGCCAGCACCGAGGCCAGCTCATCCTCGCTGCTGACCACGGCAATCAGGCCCAGGTGCACGCCCATATAGCCCCCGGGCAGCGCAAAGGCGTTGACGCTGCGATCCCGGCCCAGCACGACCTCCCAGGCATAACGCTCGTCCAGCTCGGGCGGCAGTTCGCCGCGCTGGCGCGCCGCCTGCATCAGGCGCTGCCAGATGGTCTGGACATAGTCGCCCAGTATGGGATCGTCCAGGTAGTCCGGGTCACGGTAGAGCTCGCGCGCAATGCGATCGCCAAGCTTGCGCTCGGCGCTGATGCTCATCTCGGCACCGTCCCCCAGTGCCGGCAAGGTGCTTTGCGCGGCGACTGGTGCCAGCAACTGGCTAGCGGCCAAAGCCCAGGCCAGCAGCTTGCCGAGTAACTGGGTGCGGCTTTTCAAAACGAGTCCAGGGGCAGGAAACCGCGTAGTTCTGCAGTGTTGGCGTCGAGCAGCACGGTCCAGAAGGTATTACGCGCCACCATGGGAAGGTATCGTACGGTGTCATACCCTGCGCCTGTCTCTGTCATGGCCGCATCCATCAAGGCGATCTGCTGCGGAAAACGTTGCCGGAGTTCGCTGACAGGCTTCGAGGCTGCAAGCACGCGCTGGCGAGCTTCAGGATAGTTCTGCCAGAGGTCCGGACGGGCACTCAGAGACACGCCCCCCAGGGCGGCTATCGTGGCATCGCTTTCCTCGCGAGCATCCTTGAAGGGGCGCACAGCCAGAGGCGTCGGCCCCGTCATTGGCAACTTGCGCAATGTCGGAGGCGCCTGATCCAGGAGCTCCTCGGGAACCTCGATCGCATGGACCACCCGGAATCGGTCGATTTCAAAAACCAAATGCACCGGCCGTGCCGCACTTACCGTCCACAATCCATACATCAGTGCGGACAATTGAATCAGCCCCACGATCGCTAGGTCACGCACCAGCTCCGTTCTCGGCTTGTTGCGGTTAAAAACCGTCAGGGTAATCAGCGGCCCAAGTACCACATCCACTGCAATGACAATAAGAAACAATTCGCGCCCACCCGAACTGTCGCGATAAGGGTAGGGATACCAGAACACAAACACTAACAGGGCTGCCAGCGCTGCGATCAGCAGGCTGATGCCCAGGTGGATGCCGCTGGCCTGTAGCCGGTCCTTCCAATGAAATGCTCTTGTCTCTGCCATGATCGTATGATGCGCGAGTTGTGTAGAGGTTCGGTAAAGTCAGGATTTTCCATGAGTTCTTTGACCCATTTCGACGCCCAGGGCCAAGCCCATATGGTAGACGTCGGCAGTAAAGCAAGCACCCACCGCATAGCTGTGGCCTCCGGCAGAATCGAGATGCAGGCGGCGACTCTGGCTCTCATCGAGTCCGGCACGGCCAAAAAGGGTGACGTACTAGGCATCGCCCGCATCGCAGGCATCCAGGCAGCTAAGAAAACCAGTGATTTGATTCCCTTGTGTCACCCGCTGGCGCTAACTCGAGTGATGGTCGATTTTTCGGTTCATTCTGCCGCCTCAGATGCTTCAGCGCATGTGATGTGTACCGCTCAAGTAGAAACCGTTGGCCCTACTGGCGTCGAGATGGAAGCCTTGACCGCTGTGCAAGTGGCTTTGCTGACCATTTATGACATGTGCAAGGCAGTGGATCGCGGCATGACCATGACAGATGTGCATCTGCTGGAAAAGCATGGCGGGAAGTCGGGCGGCTACTCTGTTTCTTGAGTAATTGGATTCCAAGATTATTCATGGAACTTGAACTTCGCGTAGTTGCAAGCCACCGTCTTTCTGCCGGCTTATATACTCCTTGCGGATTTCCTGGTATTGTCCCGCGCCAAACAAACCCT
>CAUPRZ010000021.1:0-12534 GCA_963513855.1 uncultured Hylemonella sp. | reverse complement strand
GTGTTGGCCTGGTCGAAAGTGGCCCAGGCACCGCTGCCGGCAAGGTCGGTGTTGTAGACGAAGTGATTGATGTCCTTGAAAAAGGCGTAGGCCGACAGCACACTGGCATGGCCCAGGCGCTGCTCGATGCCCAGGTCGAGGTTGCGCGACTTCATGGCCTGCAGGTCCGGGTTGCCGAAGCTGGCCTCGGTGCCATCGATGACATAACCGGGGGCGAGCTGGCCGAAGGTCGGGCGCACCACGGAGTGGGTGAGGGCGCTGCGGATCGTGGTGTTGGCGTCGAGATCGCGGCGTACGTGCAGGGCCGGCAGCCAGTGGTGGTACTTGCGCCGGGCTTCCAGATTGCTGAAGGTGCCGTTATCCAGGCCCGTGCCCTGGGCGCGGAAGTCCGTGCCCTCGTAGCGCATGCCGACCAGCACACGCCACAGGCCGCTGTTGAAGGTGTTCTGGACGTAGGCGGCATTGATGTCCTCGTGCATGGTGAAGTCGTTGATGCGCGACTCCTCCTCATTCACATAGTTGGCCAGGTTGACGCCGCTGAGGAAGTTGCTCAGGGTCTCAGGGCTGATGCTCGGCCCGAAACTGCCCCATGGGTAGCTGACGGCGCTGCCGGTGTAGCCGCTGAGCGCCGGATTGCCGAAGTCGCCGCCGTCCACTTCCCAGGCCGTGAGTTCATTGCTCTTTTTGCGCCGGCTCATCTTGCCGCCGAACGTGAGTTCGGAGTCCAGACCCAGGATCTTGAGCTTGTCGCGGCCCAGGTCCAGGCGGATGTTGCGCTCGCGGTCACGCGCGGTCTGGCTGCTCAGTTCCACGGAGTCCAGCTCGTAGTCGGCGGCGTTGTTCATACCGGCGCCACCGATCAGCGTGGGGATGCGGGTGCCGTTGTAGCCGGCCGTGTAGGTGACGCCGGATTCAAACTTGGCGGCGTCGATGGCGTTGGGGGTCTTCTGGCTGGCGCTGCTGGTACCGAAGGCCGCTGCCACCGTCCAGTCCTGAAACTTCCTTTCGCCGCCGAGCACGATGGAGGAGATGTCCTGCGTCTCTTTGCGCGCCTTGAGTTCACGCGAGGCCTCGGCGTCACCCAACGTGCCCGAGAGCATGGGGTTGTCGAACTCGATGTTGTGGCGCTGGCGCACTTCCTCGTCCGCGTAGCGGCTGTAGAGCGTGCGCAGGTAGTAGCTCTCGCCCTGCTGCGGGCGGTAGTCGAAGTTCAGAACGCCACCTTCGCGCTGGCGCGTGATCTGGTAGTCGCGGCGCTGGAACTCTTCCATCGCGGGCTGGGCACCGCTGAAGTCCCAGGCGCCACCGGTCTCGACGTTGTCGGAGCCGAACTTGCGCTTGGAGGCGTTGACACCGAAGGCGATACCGAGCTTGCCGTCCAGGAAACGGTCGCTCCAGGCACCGGAGAAATTGGGGCTGTTCTGCGAGGTGTTGCTGTCGTGGCTGGCACCGCCTTCAAAGGCGAGGAAACGCCCCGGGTGGTCGAAAGCCGAGATGGTCTTGACCTCCACCGTGCCGCCAATGGAGTTGGCGTCCTGGCTGGGCAGCAGGGTCTTGCTGACCTCGATCGAGCGGATCAGGCCCGAGGGCAGCACGTCCAGCGTCACCGCACGGCGGTCGCTCTCGGGCGCGGGTACCAGGCTGCCGTTGATGGTCACGGCGTTGAGATCCGGGCCCAGGCCGCGCACGCGTACGTAGCGGCCTTCGCCCTGGTCGCGTTCGACCGAGAGGCCGGGTACACGTTGCAGGGCCTCGGCGGCGTTGGCGTCGGGCAACTGGCCAATGCCGTCGGCATGGACCGCGCTGACGATGTGGTCGGCCGCCTGCTGCACGTCCAGCGCGTTGTCCAGGCTGGCGGCCTGTCCGACCACGGCGACTTCCGGCAGGGCCTTGACCGTTTCCTGGGCCATGGCCTGGAGCGCGGCAGCGGCGGCGATAGCCGGCAGGGCACGGCGGAAGAGGCGACGGGCCGACGTATGAAAAATGGCTGACACTGGTTTTCCCCTTGTGGTGTGGTTCCGTTGGATGCCACGCAGACTAGGGAGCGCAGATGGCGTTTCCGTGACAACCCGACGGGAAAGATGAAGAAAATCAAGGACTTGCCCGGCCCCTGAGCCCTTCGGCCCGGGGTCGCTGCCGGGGCAGAGGTGGGGGCTGGGCCTGAGCCAGGGCCCTGTGTGAGCCGTTTGAACCCCCGGCTTGGTGGGCGGGCCCTTGCAATGGCTGCGTCACAAAGGCGACCTAGCATGGTCATCACTTCGTCATTCATCACCGACTGGGCTGTCCCATGTTCCTGCGCCACCGTCCCGCCCTCATCTGTCTTTTTCTCGTGGCCGTCTGCTGCGTCGCGCTCTATGGCGGCCTGGGCGTGCCCAAGCCCATGTCGGAGTGGAAGTGGATGGACATCAGCGCCGAGGGCGGCACGGCCCTGATGTCGGCCCTGTGGGCCCTGCTGATCCTGGGCAGCCGGCCCGAGGGGCGCGTGACCACGCTGCTGGCCGGTGGCCTGATGGCCATCATGCTGGGCGCCTGGGCGGACTGTCTGGACGAGTTTTTTGTCATCCCGGCCGCGCAATACTGGGACAACTGGCTTGAGGCCCTGATGCCCCTGGGTATGCTGCTGCTGACCGCAGGCCTCTATGACTGGCGGCAGGAGCAGTTCACGCTGAACGAACACATGGAAAAGCGTGAGCGCCTGTTCCGTGACCACCGCTCTTTCGACCGCCTGACCCAGCTGGCCGACGCCGCCTACCTGCGCCGCCAGATCCAGTTGGAGCAGCAGCGCCATCCCGACTGTCCCGCGGCCCTGGTGCTGCTCGACCTTGACGACTTCCATCGTGTCAACCGCGAGCACGGAGCGCGCGAGGGCGATCGCCTGCTACAGGCCGTGGGCCATCTGCTGCTGCTCAATCTACGTCCGCAGGATCTCTTGTGCCGTTACGCCGGCGACCGCTATGCCATCCTGCTACCCGACAGCGGGGAGGTGCAGGCCGGTTGGATGGCCGCGCAGCTGCAGCGGGCCGTGGCCACGCTGGCCCACCACGCGCGCGATGGCCGTCGCATCCCGCTGTCTGCACGTGCGGTCAGTGCGCTGGCCAGTGGCGACCCCGAGCGCCTGCTGGCCGGGCTGGATGCTGCGCTGGAAAAAAAGATGACCCTACAGCCGGCCGCGGCCTGAAGGCGCCTGCATGGACGCCGGCCTTTACCAGCTGCACACGCGCTTCATCCCGGCGCGCCACCAGGCCGTGCTGCTGCTGGAGTACGCTCAGGACCAGGAGGTGGACCCCCAGGCTCTGCTGCGCGGCACGCCCCTGCAGGTGGAGGATCTGCTGGCGCCACAGACCCTGCTGAGCCCCGCCGACTACTTGCGCCTGTTAGCCAATCTGGAGGCGACGCTGGTCGCGCCGGGCACGGCCTTTGTGCTGGGCCAGCTGATGCTGCCGGGCCATTACGGCCACCTGAGCCATGCACTGCTACGGGCAGTCAACCTACGTCAGGCACTGGAGATCCTGATCAACCATCAGGCGGGCCTGAGCCCCTTGCTGGCCCCGCATCTGACGCAGCACGGAGACAGCGCCGTGCTCTACTGGAGCGACGCCTGCGTGTTGCCGGCCCAGCGGGCCTTTGTGGTCGACATGAGCATGGCCGCTGTGGCCGGCATGAGCCGCTGGCTGGCGGGCGAGCGCCTGCCCTGGACTTACCGCTTCAACCGCACACGACCCGCCCACCTGGAACAGTACACGGTGCATCTGGGCACGGCGCTGCATTTCAACGACTACCTGGATGCCATGTGCCTGCCCGCTGAGTGGCTGGAGCGGCCCTGGCCGCGCGGCAGTGCGCTGGCCGTCTCGGCCGCGCTGGCCGGTGTGCCGGCCGCGGAGCGGCAGCGCAGTCTGCTGGCGGCCCTTTACGACTACCTACTGGAACACATCCGTCTCACGCCCACGCTGGAGCAGGCGAGTGCGGCCTTCGGTGTCAGCCCGGCCACCTTCAAGCGCCACCTGGCCGTGCATGGCACGCATTTTCAGGCCGAGCTCGACCAGGTTCGGGCCCATGTGACTCTGCAGCTGATCCACAGCCACGGTTACGGCAACGAGCAAATTGCGGCCTGGCTGGGTTTTCACGACGCCAACAACTTCCGGCGCTCCTTCAAGCGCTGGACCGGCCTCACGCCCTCCATGCTGCGCCTGCAGCTGGCGGCACGCGGCGAGGTTCAGTAGCTCAGCCGTTCGGGCCGGATCTCCTGCAGGATGGTGGTGGCGATCTCCTCGATGGACTTGGTCGTCGTGGAGAGCCAGCGGATGCCGGCGCGGCGCATCATGGCCTCGGCCTCGGCCACTTCCATGCGGCAGTTGTCCAGTGCGGCGGACTGGGAATTGGGGCGCCGTTCGTTGCGGATCTCGCGCAGGCGTTCGGGGTTGATGGTCAGGCCGAAGATCTTGGCCTTGTGTGCCACCAGGGCCGGCGGCAGGGTCTTGCGCTCGAAGTCCTCGGGGATCAGCGGGTAGTTGGAGGCCTTGAGGCCGTATTGCATGGCCAGATAGAGCGAGGTGGGGGTCTTGCCGCTGCGGCTCACACCGACCAGGATCACGTCCGAGCTTTCCAGGTCCTTGTTCGACTGGCCGTCGTCGTGTGCCAGCGAGAAGTTGATGGCCTCGATGCGGTCGTGATAAGCCTGACTCTTGCTCACATCGCTGAAACGGCCGATGCGGTGGTTGGACTTGATGCCCAGTTCCTCTTCCAGCGGGTTCACGAAGGTGCCGAACATGTCCAGCAGCATGCCCTTGCAGCCCTCATTGATGATGGTGTGCACTTCCTCGTTGGCCAGGGTGGTGAAGACGATGGGTTTTTTTCCTTCGACTTCGGCCGTGTGGTTGATCTGGCGCACGACCTGGTGGGCCTTGTCCACGGTGTCGGTGAAGGGCAGGCGGACATGGTGAAACTCCATTTCGAACTGCGCCAGGATGGCGTTGCCGAAGGTTTCGGCCGTGATGCCGGTGCCATCGGAGATGAAAAAGACGGTGCGGTTGGGCATGGTGGTAACGGGAATAAGTCCGAAAATGTTATCGAGTTACATAGGAAAAAGCCGGCGCATCCATCAGCCCGGCCTTAGAATTCCGGCTAGGCCATTTCAGGCCCACACCCCGAATTCTTCCATGACCCGCACCGCCCTACGAGAAAAAGAGCAAAGGCTGGCCGTTGGCATGGGCGCAAGCGGCATCTTGCCAGCTTGCGCACCCTGGTTTTTAAACTCTGGAGCTTTCCCATGTCTGCACTTTTCAGCCCGACCGCCCTGGTCGTACCGTTTGAAAACCTGAGGATGACCGACGTCGAGGCGGTAGGCGGTAAAAACGCCAGCCTCGGCGAAATGATCTCGCAGCTGCCCCAGGGCGTGCGCGTGCCCACCGGCTTCGCGACCACGGCCCACGCTTTCCGCGAATTCCTGAAACACGGCGGCCTGGCCGACCGTATCAACGCCAAGCTCAATACGCTGGACACCGAAGACGTGCGTGCCCTGGCCGCCGTGGGCGCCGAGATCCGCGCCATGGTCGAGGCCCAGCCTTTCCCGGCCGACCTCGAAAAAGCCATCCGCGAGGACTACGCCAAGCTGTCCGCCGGCAACCCCCAGGCTTCTTTTGCCGTGCGTTCCTCCGCCACCGCCGAAGACCTGCCCGACGCCTCCTTTGCCGGCCAGCAGGAAACTTTCCTGAACGTGGTGGGTGCCGACGAGGTGCTGCACAAGATGAAGGAGGTCTTTGCCTCCCTCTACAACGACCGTGCCATCAGCTACCGCGTGCACAAGGGTTTTGCCCACGCTGACGTGGCCCTGTCGGCCGGTGTGCAGCGCATGGTGCGCTCCGACCTGGGTGCCGCCGGTGTGATGTTCACCATCGACACCGAGTCCGGTTTCGAAGATGTGGTCTTCATCACCTCCAGCTACGGTCTGGGCGAGACGGTGGTGCAGGGCGCCGTGAACCCCGACGAGTTCTACGTCCACAAGCCCATCCTGCAGGCCGGCAAAAAGGCTGTGGTGCGCCGCAACCTCGGCTCCAAGCTGATCCAGATGGTCTTCTCCACGCCCGAAGAGAAAAAAGCCGGCGGCAAGCTGGTCAAGACCATTGACGTGCCCACCGAGCAGCGCAACCGTTTCTCCCTGAGCGACGCCGACGTCGAGCAACTGGCCCGCTACGCCCTGGTGATCGAAAAACACTACGGCCGTGCCATGGACATCGAGTGGGGCAAGGACGGCACCGATGGCCTGCTCTACATCCTGCAGGCCCGCCCCGAGACCGTGAAGAGCCAGGCCGGCAACACGGCCGAGATGCGCTACAAGCTCAAGGGCCAGAGCGCCGTGCTGGCCGAAGGCCGTGCCATCGGTCAGAAGATCGGTACCGGCCCCGTGCGCCTGGTGCACAGCGTGGCCGAGATGGACCAGGTCCAGCCCGGTGACGTGCTGGTCACCGACATGACCGACCCGAACTGGGAGCCGGTGATGAAACGCGCTTCCGCCATCGTCACCAACCGTGGTGGCCGCACCTGCCACGCGGCCATCATCGCGCGTGAACTGGGTATCCCGGCTGTGGTCGGCTGCGGCGACGCCACCGAGACGCTCAAGGACGGCACCCTGGTGACGGTCAGCTGCGCCGAGGGCGACACCGGCCACATCTACGACGGCCTGCTCGAGATGGAAGTAACCGAAGTCCAGCGCGGCACCATGCCTGAGATCGACGTCAAGATCACCATGAACATCGGCAACCCGCAACTGGCTTTCGACTTCGCCCAGCTGCCCAACCACGGTGTGGGCCTGGCGCGCCTGGAGTTCGTGATCAACAACAACATCGGCGTGCACCCCAAGGCCATCCTGGAGTACCCGAACATCGACGCCGACCTCAAGAAGGCCGTCGAGTCCGTGGCCCGCGGCCACGCCTCGCCGCGCGCCTTCTACGTCGACAAGGTGACCGAAGGTGTGGCGACCATTGCCGCCGCCTTCTGGCCCAAGCCGGTCATCGTGCGCCTGTCGGACTTCAAGAGCAACGAGTACCGCAAGCTCATCGGCGGCAGCCGCTACGAACCCGAGGAAGAGAACCCCATGCTGGGCTTCCGCGGCGCCGCGCGTTACCTTTCCGCCGACTTCGCCGAGTCCTTCGCCATGGAGTGCGAGGCCATGAAACGCGTGCGTGAGGAAATGGGGCTGACCAACGTCGAGCTCATGGTGCCCTTTGTGCGCACCCTGGGCCAGGCCAAGAAGGTCATCGACCTGCTGGCCAAGCACGGCCTCAAGCGCGGCGAGAACGGTCTGAAGATCGTCATGATGTGCGAAGTGCCGAGCAACGCCATCCTGGCCGACCAGTTCCTTGAGTTCTTCGACGGCTTCTCCATCGGCTCCAACGACCTGACCCAGCTGACCCTGGGCCTGGACCGCGATTCCGGCATGGAGCTGCTGGCAGCCGACTTCGACGAGCGCGACCCGGCCGTGGAAGCCATGGTCGAGCGCGCCATCACGGCCTGCCTCAAGCAGAACAAGTACGTGGGCATCTGCGGCCAGGGCCCCAGCGACCACCCGGACTTCGCCCGCTGGCTGGTCGACAAGGGCATCACCTCCCTCTCGCTCAACCCCGACTCGGTGGTCGAGACCTGGCAGAAGCTGGCCAAGAAGTAAGAGGCAGCACGGCAGCCGACACATCAGCTGCCACTGATCTAGGGGCCGTTCCCACAGGGGAGCGGCCCTTTTTTGTTGATTTTCGGGTAAACCCTGACAGGACTTGCCCCCGGATGTCGGCATTTACGCGACGCTTGTAAGAAAGCGGTAAGAGCCAAAATCACAATGCCCTCAACGACATAAGTTGGGGTCACATGCTCGCGTTTGCAAATATCGTCAAGCTGATTGCAGAAATCGCTCTCATGGCCATGGCTGGCCAATGGCTGCTGGGCCTGCTGGCCGGCGCCCGCAAGGATCAGAACCTTTTTTACCAGGTGCTGTCCATCGTCGGCCGGCCCTTTGTCGGCGCGGCCCGTTTCCTGACCCCCAAGCTGGTGCTGGACCGCCATGTGCCCCTGGTGGCCTTCTGCCTGCTGCTCTTCATCTGGCTGGCAGCCACCATCTACAAGATTCAGTTCTGCATCCAGATCGGTGTGGCGCTGTGCAAATAAGGTCTACCTTGTCCTACTTCCTCCTCAAGCTGCAGGCCATGGCCCTGCTGGTTCTCAACCAGAAGGTCTCGGCCCTGGATTGTTTCGAGCAGATGCTGCTCCTGCGCCCGGACGATTTCTACGCCCTGGCCAGCCGCGCCCATGTGCTGGCCCAGCTGGGCGAGAAGTCCCAGGCCTTGGCGGCG
This sequence comes from uncultured Hylemonella sp., assembly GCA_963513855.1. Taxonomy (GTDB): domain Bacteria; phylum Pseudomonadota; class Gammaproteobacteria; order Burkholderiales; family Burkholderiaceae_C; genus Hylemonella. Next base: position 4,198 of record CAUPRZ010000021.1, on the reverse strand, counting down.
CAGGAACAGCTGGCGGCCCGTCATGGCGGCAACCTCGCGGCCTGGTTCAACCTCGGCTACATGCTGGAGGAAGCCGGCCAGCACGAGCGTGCCGAGACGGCCTTCCGCCGCGTCATTGAACTCGATCCCAAGATGGACCGCGCCTGGTACGGCCTGGCGCTTGTCCTGATCCAGGTCCGCCGCTTCGACGAAGCCGTGGCGGCCCTGAAGAAAAACACGGAATTGCAGCCCATGAGCCCGTTCGGCTGGTATCAGCTGGCGCGGGTTCATGTTGACCGGCACGAGCCCGACGAGGCGGTGAAGATCATTCGCCATCTCAGAGGGTTCGAGCCCAAAGTGGCCGCTCAGCTGGAACGCGAGACGGGCTTGCTTGCACGCCCGTCCACGCCGACCAGCTGAGCGGGTACTTGATGGCCCGGGTGCGAGCCCGGGTCAGATAACGATAAGCCGCGACCCGGTTGCAGGCCACGAGGAGACACAAGTGGCGGTCGCGAATTGCCCGCGAGGGTGACTTTGTTGGAGGTAGGTAAACATGCAGTTGACCGAAAGCCACCGCCAGTACTGGCGGAAGAACCTCAATATCACCGGCATCCTGCTGGCGATCTGGTTCGTTGTGACCTTTGTCGTGAGCTATTTCGCCCGCGACCTGAACTTCAACTTCTTCGGCTGGCCGTTCAGCTTCTGGATGGGCGCGCAGGGGTCCCTGATCATCTACGTGCTGATCATCTGGTACTACGCCCATTACATGAACAAGCTGGACCTCGAGCACGACGTCCACGAAGGGGAGGAATAAATCATGGCTGGAATGTTTGGATCTGACGCCGGGGGCCCCACGAATGCGGCCGCCACCAAGGCGTTCAAGCAAAACCTGAACAAGGTTTACAAGTGGTACACGGGTGGCTTCCTGATCTTTGTGGTGGTCTTGGCCATCCTGGAACAGATGGGCCTGCCGCGTACTTGGATTGGTTTCATCTTCCTGCTGGCCACCATCGGTCTGTATGCCGGTATCGGCGTCATGAGCCGTACCACCGACGCAGCCGAATACTATGTGGCCGGTCGTCGTGTGCCTGCGGTCTACAACGGCATGGCCACGGGTGCTGACTGGATGTCGGCCGCCTCCTTCATCGGTATGGCAGGTACCCTGTACCTCACCGGTTATGGCGGCCTGGCCTTCATCATGGGCTGGACCGGCGGTTACTGCCTGGTCGCGCTGTTCCTTGCGCCCTATATGCGCAAGTTCGGCCAGTTCACGATTCCCGACTTCCTCGGTGAACGTTATGGTGGCAACCTGCCGCGTTTCCTGGGCATCCTGGCCGCCATCCTCTGCTCCTTCACCTATGTGGTGGCGCAGATCTACGGCGTGGGCCTGATCACTGCCCGTCTGACTGGCGTGGCTTTCGAGATCGGGATTTTCCTGGGCCTCGGCGGTATCCTGGTGTGTTCCTTCCTCGGCGGCATGCGCGCCGTGACCTGGACCCAGGTGGCGCAGTACATCATCCTGATCGTGGCCTACCTGATCCCGGTGGTGTGGATGTCCGTGAAGCAGACCAATGTGCCGGTGCCCCAGGTCATCTACGGCTTCCAGCTTGAGAAGGTCACGGCCCAGGAAAAACGCCTGGCGACCGATCCCAAGGAACTGGAAGTGCGCGATATCTTCAAGCAGCGCTCTGCCACCCTGGCCGAGAAGCTCAAGGATCCTGCTGCCGCTCTGGCTGCCGACAAGGCCGCCGCCGAGCAGAAGCTGGCCGAGCTGAAGGCTGCCAATGCGCCGGGTGCCGACATTGCTGCCGCCGAGAAGACCCTGGCTGCCCTGCCCAAGGATGCTGCGGCTGCCAAGGCTGCCTGGACTGCCCAGAAGGCTGGCGCCGACGTCAAGTCGCGTCCGCTCAATGGCATGCCTCCCCACGCCGCCCAGTTCTCGGGTGACCCGAATGGCGATGCTGCCGCCCAGAAGGCCTACGACGTCTCGCGTCGCAACTTCCTGGCGCTGATCTTCTGCCTGATGGTGGGGACGGCTGCGCTGCCGCACATCCTGATGCGCTACTACACCGTGCCCAGCGTGCGGGAAGCCCGTGAGTCGGTGACCTGGTCGCTGTTCTTCATCTTCCTGCTCTACTTCACGGCCCCGGCCCTGGCCGTGCTGGTCAAGTACGAGGTGTTCACGGTGCTGATCGGCACGCCGTTTGACCAGTTGCCCTTCTGGATCGCGGAATGGAACAAGGTCGATCCGACGCTGCTGTCCGTGACCGACATCAACAAGGACGGCATCCTGCAGCTCAACGAGATGAGCATCGGTGGCGACATCATCGTGCTGGCGGCCCCCGCCATCGGTGGTCTGCCCTATGTGATCTCGGGCCTGGTGGCTGCCGGCGGCCTGGCTGCTGCGCTGTCAACTGCTGACGGCCTGCTGTTGACCATCGCCAACGCGCTGTCGCACGACCTGTACTACAAGATGATCGACCCCAACGCCTCGACCGCCCGCCGCGTGACCATTTCCAAGGTCCTGCTGCTGGTCGTGGCTCTGGCCGCTGCCTATGTGGCGGCCCAGAAACCGGCCGACATCCTGTTCCTGGTCTCTGCGGCCTTCTCCTTTGCGGCTGCGGCCTTCTTCCCGGTGCTGGTCCTCGGCATCTTCTGGAAGCGTGCCAGCAACATCGGGGCTTCGCTGGGCATGATTGCCGGCCTGGGCACGACCTTCTACTACATGGTCACGACCCAGCCCTGGCTGCGTGGCATCTTCGGCGTGACCTCGCCGGTGCAACTGTGGTGGGACATCCAGCCGATCTCGGCGGGCCTGTTCGGTGTGCCGGTGGGCTTCGCGGTGATCATCCTGGTAAGCCTGGTGACCCCGGCGCCGAGCCAGAAGGTCCAGGACCTGGTCGACCACGTTCGTTACCCGAACCTGGGCGGCAGCAAGGCCTGATCCTGCTGAACATCTGACCCAGCTCAGATGAGGAGCCCGGCAACGCAAGTTGCCGGGCTTTTTTTATGGCGTTTGCGCTAAGCTCGATTCAAGGCTCAAGGCAGGACACCGCACCATGAACTCCCTCAGCTCAGCTCCCCCACCTTCCGTGGCGGCCGCGAGTCCCTCGGCCAGCCTGCTGGCCAATCTGCGCCAGGAGTTGGCGCGCTACACCCCCTTTGCCGAGATGGCCGCGGCCGACGTGGACTTTTTCCTCGTCCAGGCCGAACAGCTGTACTTCGCGCCCGGCGAGATCCTGGTCGAGCCCGCCAGCGGGCTGGTCAGTCAGATCTTTTTCATACGCAGTGGTGCCGTCAGCGGCCAGCGTGGCCTGGCCGATCTGTCGGGCGGCGCCTTCCAGTACGAGACCGGTGAAATCTTTCCCATCAGCGCAGCGATTGCCCGGCGTGCCGTGACGGCCACCTACGAGGCCACGGCCGACACCTTTGTGCTGGCGCTGCCGGTGGTGGCCATGCAGGCCCTGGCCCAGGAGAGTCTGCCTTTTGCAGACTTTCTGAACCGGCGTGTGCTCAAGTTCCTCGACCTGTCACGCCAGGCCCTGCAGGTGGCCTATTCCTCCCAGGCCCTGGCTGAACAGTCGCTCGAAACCCCGCTGGGGCAACTGGCACACCGTGCGCCGGTGAGCTGTCGGCCGCAGACGCCGCTGCGCGAGGCCCTGACCGAGATGCACGAGCGCCGCATCGGTTCCATGCTGGTGACCAACGAACGCGGCGAGCCTCTGGGCATCCTCTCGCGCGAGGACATCCTGGCCAAGGTGGTGTTGCAGCAGGTGCCGCTGGCGACACCGATCAGCACCGTGATGTCGGTCCCTGTGCACCACCTCACGCACGAGCACACGGCCGAGGATGCGGCCCTGCTCATGAGCCGTCACACCATCCGCCACGTGCCCATCACACGCGACGGGGTGGTCATCGGCATTGTCTCCGAGCGCGACCTCTTTGCCATGCAGCGCCTGAGCCTCAAGCACGTCAGCACCTCGATCCGCGGCGCGGCCGATCTGGACACGCTCAAGCTCGTGGCCCTGGACATCCGCCGCTTCGCGCGCAGCCTGCTGAGCCAGGGCGTGCAGGCGCGCCAGCTCACGGCCCTGATCAGCCACCTCAACGACGTGCTCACCGAGCGTTTGCTCGAACTCAAGGCGGCGCAGCACGGCATCGAATTCAGCCGCCTGTGCTGGCTGGCCCTGGGTTCGGAGGGGCGGAGCGAGCAGACCAT
>CAUPRZ010000020.1:0-13045 GCA_963513855.1 uncultured Hylemonella sp. | reverse complement strand
GAGCCGCCGCCTGAGATCAAAATGACGATGTTCTTCATACCGGCACGAATTATGACCCTGAGCACCCCCGCCCCGACCCAGCCATCGCCCCTCAGCGCCGTGGAGGCCCGTGTGTTGGGCACCCTGATGGAAAAAGCCCGCACCGTGCCGGACAGCTATCCGCTCACACTCAATTCGCTGCTGCTGGGCTGCAACCAGAAGACCAGCCGTGAACCGCTGATGGAGCTGGATGAAACGCAGGTCGCCGCCGCACTGGACAGCTTGAAGCCCCTCGGGCTGGTGCGCGAAGTCAGTGGCGGGCGCACGGCGCGTTATGACCACAATTTTCAGCGTGCCATCGGCGTGCCGGAACAATCGGCTGTGCTGCTAGGGCTGCTGATGCTGCGCGGCCCGCAAACCGCAGGTGAGTTGCGACTCAACACGGAGCGCTGGTACAAATTCGCCGACATCTCTTCCGTGGAAGGTTTCCTGGAAGAGTTGCAAGACCGCTCGGCCGAAAAAGGCGGCCCCCTGGTCATCAAGCTGGCCAGGGCACCCGGCATGCGCGAACAGCGCTGGGCGCACCTGCTCTGCGGTCCGGTGGATGAGACACAAGCCGGGGCCATGCCGGCATCCCGATCCTCCGACGGCGAGGCCACCGGCAACACCGCAGCGCGGCTGGCGCAACTCGAAGCAGAGGTGACACAACTGCGCAGCACCGTCGAGAAACTGTGCGCAGAACTCGGCATGTCACCACCTGGACAGTCGTAAGCGAACGACCGTGCTAAAACCTTGAAAATTTCAAACCGACGCCCAAAACGGAGACCTCCATGGATTTGGCTTTCACCCCTGAAGAACAGAGCTTCCGCGAGGAGATCCGCGCCTGGGTGCGCGCGAACCTGCCCGCAGACATTGCGCACAAGGTACACAACGCCCTGCAGCTGACCCGCGACGACCACCAACGCTGGGCCAAGATCCTGGGCAAAAAGGGCTGGCTGGGCTGGGGCTGGCCCCAGCAGTTTGGCGGCCCGGGCTGGAACGCCATTCAGAAGCACCTGTTCGAAGAAGAAAACGCGCTGGCCGGTGCGCCGCGTGTCATTCCCTTCGGCCCGGTGATGGTGGCCCCGGTCATCATGGCCTTTGGCAGCCCCGAACAACAAAAGCGTTTCCTGCCCGGCATCGCCAGTGGCGAAGTCTGGTGGAGCCAGGGTTACAGCGAGCCAGGCTCGGGCTCGGACCTGGCCTCGGTGAAGACCCGCGCCGAGCGTAAAGGTGACAAATACATCGTCAACGGCCAGAAGACCTGGACCACGCTGGGCCAGTATGGCGAGTGGATCTTCTGCCTGGTGCGCACCAGCAACGAAGGCAAGCCGCAGACCGGCATCTCCTTCCTGCTGATCGACATGAAGTCCAAGGGCGTGACCGTGCGCCCCATCAAGCTGCTCGACGGCGAGTGCGAGGTCAACGAGGTCTTCTTCGACAACGTCGAAGTGCCGGCCGAGAACCTGATCGGCGAAGAGAACAAAGGCTGGACCTACGCCAAGCACCTGCTGAGCCATGAGCGCACCAATATCGCCGACGTGAACCGCGCCAAGCGCGAGCTCGAACGCCTCAAGCGCATCGCCAAGGCTGAGGGCGTCTATGACGACGTGCGCTTCCGCGACGAGATCGCCAAACTGGAAGTGGACGTGGTGGCGCTGGAAATGCTGGTGCTGCGGGTGCTCTCGGCCGAGAAATCGGGCAAGAACTCGCTGGACATCGCCGGCCTGCTCAAGATCCGCGGCAGCGAGATCCAGCAGCGCTACGCCGAACTCATGATGCTGGCCGCCGGCCCCTACGCCCTGCCCCTGATCCGCGAGGCCATGGAAGCTGGCTGGCAGGGAGACTACCCGGGTGGTGTGCTGGCCAACGCCCCGTTGGCCTCGACCTACTTCAATATGCGCAAGACCACCATCTACGGCGGCAGCAACGAAGTGCAACGCAATATCGTGGCTCAAACCATCCTCGGCTGAACGCGCACACAGGAGAACAATATGGACTTTGATTTCACCGACGACCAACAGCAACTGCGCGACGCCGTGCACAAATGGGTGGAGAAGGGCTACGGCTTCGAACGCCGCCGCAGCATTGAAAACGCAGGAGGCTTCTCGCGCGAGGCCTACACCGAGCTGGCCGAGCTGGGCCTCAGTGGCCTCTACATCCCAGAAGACGAGGGTGGCCTGGGCATGGGCCCTATCGAGGGCATGGTGGTCATGGAGGAGCTGGGCCGCGGCATCGTGCTGGAGCCGCTGGCGCAAAGCCTGATCGCCGGCGCCGTGCTGTCCGGTTATGCCGGTGCCGAACTCAAGAGCAGCTGGCTGCCGAAGATCGCCAGTGGCGAAGCCCTGGTGGTGCTGGCCCAGCAGGAACGCAAGGCGCGTTACCGCCTCAACGTCTGCGAAGCCACGGCTACGCAGGCCGGCAGCAGCTGGACGGTCTCCGGTGCCAAGAACATGGTGCCGGCCGGCGACCAGGCCGATGCCTACCTCGTGCCGGCGATGACGAATGGCAAGCTGGCCCTCTTCCTGGTCGAACGTAGCGCCAAAGGCGTGAGTACACGTGGCTACGGCACACAGGATGGCGGCCGTGCGGCCGACGTGGTGCTGGCCCAGGCCACCGCACAACTCGTCACGACCGACGGCCTGACCGCCCTGGAACACGCCGTAGACATCGGCATTGCCGCCGCTTGCGCAGAAGCCGTGGGGGTGATGGACGTCACGCTGGCCGCCACGCTGGACTACATGAACACACGCAAGCAGTTCGGTGTGACCATCGCCAGCTTCCAGGCCCTGCGTCACCGCGCGGCCGACATGAAGATGCAGCTGGAACTGGCCCGCTCCATGAGCTACTACGCCAGCCTCAAGCTCAACGCCCCGGCCGACGAACGCCGCCGTGCCATGGCCCGCGCCAAGGTGCAGTTGGGACAGTCCATGCGTTTTGTAGGCCAGCAGGCGGTGCAATTGCACGGCGGTATCGGCGTGACCGACGAACTCATCGTCAGCCATTACTTCAAGAAGCTGACGCAGCTGGAGATGACCTATGGCGACAGCCTGCACCAGCTGGGCGAAGTGTCGGCCCGCATGCAGGAAACGGCCGGCGTCTTCGCCTGAAGGCACACGCCCATGTAAAAGGCCTGCAGCTGCGGGCCTTTTTTCCAGCCGGAGGCGACTTCAGTTCATCAGCAAACGCGAAGACCTCGGCACATGCGCCATCAAGAATTCCATCTGGTCCGCCAGGATACGGCGGTTGCGCAGGATGAAGTCTTCCCAGAGGCTGGGAATGTAAGGCGCGTAAAGCAGGGGCATGCCGGCCTGCTCGGGGGTGCGGCTGCTTTTACGGTGGTTGCAGGCGCGGCAGGAGGTGACCACGTTCATCCAGTGGTCCTGGCCATCCTGGGCAAAGGGAATGATGTGCTCGCGGGTCAGTTCCGTCTCGTGGTACTCGTCGCCGCAGTAGGCGCAGACATTGCGGTCACGTGTGAACAGCTTGCTGTTCGTGAGGCTGGGACGCAGGTCGAAGGGGTTGATGCTGGGCACACCCTTGGTGCCGATGATGCTGTTGACCGTGATGACGGACTGCTCACCCGTGACGGCGTTGTGGCCGCCGTGGAACACGGCGATCTCGCCGCCCGCTTCCCAGCGCACCTCATCCGCGGCGTAGTGCAGCACCGCTTCCTCAAGCGAAATCCACGACTGGGGCAGCCCCTGGGCCGACAGCTTCAAGACCTTCAAAACACGCCTCCTGACCAGCTAAAAGCCATTCAAACGGAACGCTTGCGTCTGCGGCAACCCTAGGGAACAGGCTGCCTCGCCATTCGGACACAATATACCCTGAATCCATGACTGTTTGCCGTATCGGCTTGTAAGCACGGGCCCTTGCGCTATCAAAAAAATATCAGATGAAGGTCTTCCGCGGTTTCCACCATCCCGGCATCGCCCCGGCCTGCGCACTGACCATCGGCAATTTCGATGGCGTGCACCGCGGCCACCAGGCCATGCTGGCCCTGCTGCGAGGCGAAGCGCAGCAGCGCGGCGTGCCCAGCTGCGCCATGACCTTCGAGCCGCACCCGCGTGACTATTTCGCCGGCGTCACGCACAACGCAGCCCTGGCCCCGGCCCGCATCGCGACCCTGCGCGACAAACTCACCGACCTGGAGCGCTGCGGCATCGACCAGGTGGTCGTGCTGCCTTTTGACGCCCGCCTGGCCTCCCTGTCCCCGCAGGCCTTCATCGACGACGTGCTGGTGCGCGGCCTGGGCACACGTTACGTGCTGGTCGGCGACGACTTCCGCTTCGGCGCCAAACGTGCCGGCGACTACGCTTTGCTGGACGCTGCGGGCACGCAGCAGGGCTTTGACGTCGCCCGCATGAACAGTTACGAGGTCCATGGCCTGCGCGTCTCCAGCTCGGCCGTGCGCGCCGCCCTGGCCGAGGGCCGCATGGAGGACGCTGCCCGCCTGCTGGGCCATCCGTATCACATCTCCGGCCACGTGCTGCACGGGCGCAAGCTGGGCCGTGAACTGGGCTTCAAGACCCTGAACCTGCGCTTTGCCCACTGGAAACCGGCCGCCAGCGGCATCTTTGCCGTGCTGGTCCATGGCCTCACCGACACCCCCCTGCGCGGGGTGGCCAACCTGGGCGTGCGCCCCTCGCTGGACCCCGACGACATCAACGGCGGCCGGGTATTGCTGGAGACCCACTGCCTGGATTGGCCCGCCGCCCTGGGCGCCGAGGGGGGCTACGGTAAAATCATCCGCGTGGAACTGCTGCACAAACTGCACGACGAACTGAAATACGACAGTCTGGATGCCCTCACACGAGGCATCACCCAGGACTGCGATGCTGCCCGCGCCTGGTTTACCCGGCGAATTTGACGGGGCATCACCGGCGCACCTTGCCCCGCGCCTGACCCAGCCCCCCTAGCTCCCGCTCGCCCCACGCCCTGGGCGGCCCCGTCTCTCGAAAAGTTTGCCATGACTGAAAAAGTTGATTACCGCGCCACGCTGAACCTGCCCGACACCCCCTTCCCCATGCGCGGCGACCTGCCCAAGCGCGAGCCGGGTTGGGTCCAGGCCTGGGAAGACCAGGGCCTGTACAAGAAGCTGCGCGATGTGCGCCAAGGCAAACCGAAGTTCATCCTGCACGACGGCCCGCCCTATGCCAATGGCCAGATTCACATGGGCCATGCGGTGAACAAGATCCTCAAGGACATGATCACCAAGGCGCGTCAGCTGGAAGGCTTTGACGCGCTCTACGTGCCGGGCTGGGACTGCCATGGCCTGCCGATCGAAAACGCGATCGAGAAAAAACACGGCCGCAACCTGAGCCGCGACGACATGCAGGCCAAGAGCCGCGCCTACGCCACCGAACAGATCGCGCTGCAGATGGCCGACTTCAAGCGCCTGGGCGTGCTCGGCGAGTGGGACCATCCCTACAAGACCATGGACTACGCCAACGAGGCCGGTGAAATCCGCGCCTTCAAGCGTGTGATCGAGCGTGGTTTCGTCTACCGCGGCCTCAAACCCGTCTACTGGTGCTTCGACTGCGGCTCCTCGCTGGCCGAGTTCGAGATCGAATACGCGGACAAGAAGAGCTCCACGCTGGACGTGGGCTTTGAGTGCGCCGAGCCCGAGAAGCTGGCTGCCGCCTTCGGCTTGGGCAAGCTCGAACAACCCGCCTACGCCGTGATCTGGACCACCACCGCGTGGACCATCCCCGCCAACCAGGCGCTCAACCTCAACCCCGAGCTGGAATACGCCCTGGTGCAGACCGAGCACGGCCTGCTGGTGCTGGCCGCCGTGCTGGTCGACAAATGCATGGAGCGCTTCAAGCTCACGGGCCAGGTGCTGGCCACCACCCTGGGCAAGAAGCTGGACCTGATCAACTTCAAGCACCCGCTTTACGACGTGGATGCGGGTTACCGCCGCCTCAGCCCCATTTACCTCGCCGACTACGCCACCGCCGACGACGGCACGGGTATCGTGCATTCGGCCCCGGCCTACGGCGTGGACGACTTCAACAGCTGTGTCTCGCACGGTCTGAAGTACGACGACATCCTCAATCCCGTGCAGGGCAACGGTGCTTATGCGGCTGACTTCCCGCTCTTCGGCGGCCAGCACATCTGGAAGGCTGTGCCCGTAGTCCTGGAAGCGTTGAAAAACGCCGGGCGCCTGTTCGCCACGCAAGACATCACGCACAGCTACCCGCATTGCTGGCGCCACAAGACGCCGGTGATCTACCGCGCCGCGGCTCAGTGGTTCATCCGCATGGACGCGGGCGAGGGCGTGTTCACCAAGGACAAGGCACCGTTGACCCTGCGCCAGACCGCACTGGCGGCCATTGAACAGACCCGCTTCTACCCCGAGAACGGCAAGGCGCGTCTGCACGACATGATCGCCAATCGGCCCGACTGGTGCATCTCGCGCCAGCGCAGCTGGGGCGTGCCCATTCCGTTCTTCCTGCACAAGGACTCGGGCGAGCTGCACCCGCGCACCATGGAGATCCTGGACCAGGCGGCCGACATCGTCGAAAAAGGCGGCATCGAGGCCTGGAGCCGCGTGACGGTGGAGGAGATCCTGGGCGCCGCCGACGCACCCCACTACAGCAAAAGCACCGACATCCTCGAGGTGTGGTTCGACTCCGGCTCCACCTTCAGCCATGTGCTGCGCGGCACCCACCCGGGTGTGCACCATGACACGGGCCCCGAGGCCGACCTCTACCTTGAAGGCCATGACCAGCACCGCGGCTGGTTCCACAGCTCCCTGCTGCTGGCCAGCGCGCTCGAGGGCCGCGCACCCTACCGCGGCCTGCTGACCCACGGTTTCACCGTGGACAGCCAGGGCCGCAAGATGAGCAAGTCCCTGGGCAACGGCATCGACCCGCAGGAGATCAACAAGAAACTCGGCGCCGAGATCATCCGCCTGTGGGTGGCCGCTTCCGACTACTCGGGTGACATCGCGGGCGACGACAAAATCCTTGCGCGGGTGGTCGACGCCTACCGCCGCATCCGCAACACCCTGCGTTTTCTGCTGGCCAACGTCAGCGACTTCGACCCGGCCAAGGACAGCGTGCCCTTCGAGCAGATGCTGGAGATTGACCGCTACGCGCTCACGCGCGCAGCCGAGTTCCAGGCCGAGGTGCTGGCCCACTACAAGGTCTACGAGTTCCACCCCGTGGTCGCCAAGCTGCAGCTTTATTGCTCGGAAGACCTGGGCGGTTTCTACCTGGACGTGCTCAAGGACCGGCTCTACACCACCGCGCCCAAGTCGCTCGCACGTCGCAGTGCGCAGACTGCGCTGCACCAGATCACCCACGCCATGCTGCGCTGGATGGCCCCCTTCCTGAGCTTCACGGCCGAGGAAGCGTGGAAAACCTTTGGCAGCTCCGAGTCCATCTTCATGGAAACCTACGGCACCCTTGCCGGAGCCGACGAGGGCCTGCTGGCCAAGTGGGCCCGCATCCGCGAAATCCGTGATGCCGTGAACAAGGACATCGAGACCCTGCGCGCCGAAGGCAAGGTGGGGGCCTCGCTGCAGGCCGACATCACCCTGGCTGCCGGCCCTGAAGACCATGCCCTGCTGGCCAGCCTGGGCGAGGATTTGAAGTTCGTCTTCATCACCTCGGCTGTCACGCTACAAGCCGGCGCCGCACTGACCGTGCAGGTGGCGCCGAGTACCGCAGTCAAATGCGAACGCTGCTGGCACTACCGGGAAGACGTGGGCACTGACGCGGCCCATCCCACACTCTGCGGCCGCTGCACCAGCAACCTCTACGGCGCCGGCGAAACCCGGACAATCGCCTGATGGGCAAGCTGGCCGGCGGCGGCCTGTTCAAGTGGCTGGGTCTCGCCCTGCTGATCCTGGTGCTGGACCAGATCAGCAAGGTGGCCATCCTGCTCTATTACCAGCTGGGCGAGAGCACCTACCTCACCGAGTGGCTCAACCTCGTGCGCGTGCACAACCGCGGCGCAGCCTTTTCCTTCCTGGCCGGGGCCGGCGGCTGGCAACGCTGGTTCTTCGTGACCATCGGCACGGCGGCCACGGTCTTCATGATCTATCTGCTGCGCGCCCACGCGGGCCAGAAGCTCTTCTGCCTGGCCCTGGCCTGCATCATGGGCGGCGCCGTTGGCAATGTGCTGGACCGCCTGATCCACGGTTATGTGGTCGACATGGTGGACTTCCATATCGGCCGCTGGCACTTCCCCGCCTTCAACCTGGCCGACAGCGCCATCACCCTCGGGGTGATCCTCCTGCTGCTCGACGAACTGCTACGGGTACGGCGCGCACGCGCCTGATCCACCCGACAACAAAAAGGCCGCGGGGCATCTGCCCTCGCGGCCTTTTTTCATGGCCGGTGACGGCCTGGGAGCTCAGCCCTTGAGCGGGTAGCTGTTGGGGAACAGCTGGTTGAGCTTGCGGCCTTCGCTGTCCACCACGTCGCCCTTGCGGATGGCTTCGGCCAGTTCCTGCTTCACTTCAGCGCGGCTGCGGCTGGTGGCTTCAGCGTGGGGGTACTGGCTGGGGAACAGGGCGTTGAGCTTCTGGCCTTCGCTGTCCACGATGTCACCGGTACGCTGGGCTTCGATCAGCTCGATCTGGACTTCAGCGCGGGTCTTGCCTGCGGCCTGAGCCTGGGCCGGGTACTGGCCGGGGAACAGGGCGTTGAGCTTCTGGCCTTCGCTGTCCACGATGTCGCCGGTGCGCTGGGCTTGGACCAGTTCGGCGCGGACTTCGGCGCGGGACTTGCCCACGGGTTCGGCGGCCAGGGCGTTGCCGGCGGCCAGGGTGCTCAGGGCCAGGGCGATGGCGGTGGTGAGGGTGCGGTTCATGATATTTCCTTTAAAAAACAACAATGTTTCTGGGCGCGGCAGGAAATCTCTTTCTCGTCTGTCCAGGCCTCGATGCATCTTTTTTCTGTTTCGATTCATCGATGGGGTGAACTTTATTCCTCCCGAAATCAAAGATAAATAGCTTTTAATTCAATGAATAATTCCCAAATTAGAAACAATTGACATCTTGAAAGACCCGGCCCAGTCTTGCGGCTGATCTTGAGCAGCAGCTGGGCTCCGGGCTGCCGTCTCTGCACAAGCCGCCAGGCTGCACCTTAGCGAGCAGCCCCCTCTGACCGTCTGCCACGCCTCCTACGGTAGGCGCACACAAAACTTGAGACACGTTCTCCGCGTGTTTCCCCTCATCAAAAAATAAGACACCGGTTTCCGGCCCAGTTGTCGAAATCAGTACAGAGGCGGTCTGCCCCGGGGGCAGGCCGTGGTCGAGCCATGGGCTCTTGACTGAACAGGAAAACGGGAAAAAGGGAAACAGGTTTCACCATGGGGATGGTCATCAACACGAACCCGCTGTCGCTGACGGCCCAGAGAAATCTGGGCATCAGCCAGTCGGCGTTCGCCACGACCATCCAGCGCCTGTCCAGCGGGCTGCGCGTCAACAGCGCGCGCGACGACGCCGCCGGCCTGGCCATCTCGGAACGTTTCACCAGCCAGATCCGCGGCCAGAACCAGGCCATGCGCAATGCCAACGACGCCATCTCCCTGCTGCAGACAGCCGAGGGCGCGATCTCCGGTGTCTCCGGCATGATGCAGCGCATCCGCGAGCTCTCGATCCAGTCGGCCAATGCCACCAACTCCCCGTCGGACCGGCGGGCCCTGCAGGGCGAGGTGGCCCAGTTGCTGGCCGAGATCGACCGCGTGGGCGCCACGGCGGAATTCAACGGCCTCAAGATCTTCGACCAGTTCCGCAACAGGATGGTCGGTGGTGGCACCACAGGTGATGCCGACAAGGACGCCGTGATCGAAGGCCTGCAAGGCGGCTGGCTGGAAAACACAGAAAAGATGATCCTGGATGCCTATGGCATCAGTGCCCCCGGTACAGCCATCACCATCGACCTCAGCGTCTTCACTGACGGCGCGGGCGGCACTCTAGCGCGCGTCAGTTCCCTGGCCGGGGGCAGCGGTCCGGGCACCAACATCACCCTGGAAATCGACATGGCGGACTTCGTCCCAGCCAATCCGCCCAACGGCGGCAACGCGCCCTTCTACAACGACCGCATCATCGCCCACGAGATGACACACGCTGTCATGGCCGCCGGCCTGAACTGGGGCGCCTACAACGGCAGCACCTGGTTTGTCGAAGGCGTGGCGGAGTTCATCCACGGCGCAGACGAGCGGGTGCTGGGCGACAGCTTCGGTGACAGCGGCGCCGCCATCCAGGGGGTCAATATCACCGCCTGGGGCGGCGGCAGTGTCGACTACTCGGCGGGCTATCTGGCCGTGCGTTATCTGCACAGTGTGGTGGGCAGCACCGGACTGCAGACCATCCTGCAGCACCTGCAGACCGCCGGCACCGGCACCGAGACCTTGAGCAATGCCCTGGCCGCCCAGGGCAGCTTTGCCAATGAAGCGGCCTTTGTGACCGCCTTCAACACCGCCATCGGCAGCACGGCGGGCGATTTCAACAACTTCCTGTCCAGTGCCGGCGTCAATCTGGCCAATACAGACACCGGGGCCATCGGCGGCCTGGATGCCGATGGTGGCCCCGTCTACAACGCCGAGGACATCGTCAACGATGTGGGCACCCTCTACGGCACCAATGTGCTGACCGGCTTCACAGAAACCTGGAACGAATGGCAGGAGCGCGCCGGCGGCGGCACCGGCAACATCCTGAAGTTCCATGTCGGCGCCAACGCGAACCAGACCATCGAGACCGCCATCGGCGGCATGAACCTGGGCGCGCTGGACCTGACCACCACAGACATCAGCACGGTCTCCGGTGCCAGCAAAGCCATCCGACAGATGGACCAGGCCCTCGAATACGCCAGCGGTCTGCGGGCACGGCTGGGCGCGCAGATGTCACGCTTCGAGCAGGCCGTCGGCAATCTGCAGATCAGCAGCGAAAACATCACGGCCAGCCGATCGCGCATCCTGGACACCGACTTCGCCCGGGAAACTGCCGAACTCTCGCGTGTGCAGATCCTGCAGCGGGCCGGCACGGCCATGGTGGCCCAGGCCAACCAGATGCCGCGCGGTGTGCTTGCGCTGTTGCGCTAGAAATTCAAAGCGTAAGGATGGTACTGCCCGTGGTCTTGCGGGCTTCCAGGTCGCGGTGCGCCTGCTGCACCTGCTCCAGCGGGTAACGCTGGGCGATGTGGATCTTCACCTTGCCGCTGCCCACCATGGCAAACAGATCGTCGGCCATAGGCTGGGTGCTCTCGCGTGTGGCGATGTGCGTGAACAGGGTCTGGCGCGTCACATAGATCGAGCCCTTGGCCGCCAGGCTGCCCGGCGCGAAGGGCGGCACCACGCCCGATGAGTTGCCAAAGCTGGCCATCAGGCCGAAGGGCCGCAGGCATTCGAGCGACTTGTCCCAGGTGTCCTTGCCCACCGAGTCGTACACCACCTTCACGCCCTTGCCGCCCGTGATCTCCTTCACGCGTGCAGCAAAATCTTCCGTCGAATAGTTGATCATGTGGGCCGCACCGTTGGCCTTGGCCAGCGCACACTTGGCGTCCGAACCCGCCGTGCCGATGAGCTGCAGGCCCAGGGCGTTGGCCCACTGGCAGGCGATCAGGCCCACACCACCCGCAGCCGCGTGGAAAAGCACGTGGTCACCGGGCAGCAGGCCTTCGACGGGGCGTGCCTTGTTCAGCAGGTACTGGGCCGTCAGGCCCTTGAGCATCATGGCCGCGCCGGTCTCGAAGGAAATGCCGTCCGGCAGCTTGCAGACGGTCTTGGCCGGCATCACCCGCACATCGCAGTAGGCACCGGGTGGCTGGCTGGCATAAGCGGCGCGGTCGCCGACCTTCAGGTGCGTCACACCCGCGCCCACGGCCTCCACCACACCAGCGCCCTCCATGCCCAGCTGTGCCGGCATGGGCAGCTGGTACACACCCTCGCGCTGGTAGACGTCGATGAAGTTCAGGCCGCAGGCCTGGTGACGGATACGGATCTCGCCCGGGCCGGGTTCACCCACCGTCACCTCGACGATTTTGAGTTGCTCGGGGCCGCCGTGTTGCTCGATGCGCACGGCGCGGGAACGGATGAGTGTCATGTCTAGTCTCCTTGGGGTGGCGCGAATTCTACGGGACCGCCTGAATTCCCGCAGGGCGGCAACACCCTGCGCGGCTTGCTACATTCCATGACCATGCACACGCGTCTCTCCCCTTCCACCGCCCTGCTCCTCACCCTCCCCCCGCTCATGTGGGCCGGCAACGCCGTGGTCGGTCGTATGGTCGCCGATCTCGTGCCACCCATGATGCTCAACCTGCTGCGCTGGGCCCTGGCCGGCCTCATCCTCTTGCCGCTGGCGGCCTGGGTGCTCAAGCGCGAGAGTGGCCTGTGGACGCACTGGAAGCGTTTTGCCTGGCTGGGCCTGCTCAGCGTTGGCGCCTACAACGCGCTGCAGTACCTGGCACTCAAGACCTCTTCCCCCATCAACGTCACGCTGGTGGCGGCCAGTATGCCGATCTGGATGCTGCTCATCGGCCGCCTCTTCTTCCATGCCCCGGTCTCGCGCCGCCAGCTGCTGGGCGCCCTGCTGTCTATCAGCGGCGTATTGCTGGTGCTCAGCCGCGGTCATCTGGAGACGCTGCTGCAGGTGCAGCTGCTGCCGGGCGACATCTATATCCTGATCGCCTCCATCTGCTGGGCCTTCTACAGCTGGATGCTGGCGCGCCCTGGCGACGAGCCGGCCGCCATCCGCAAGGACTGGGCCGCTTTCCTGATGGCGCAGATCGTCTACGGCCTGGCCTGGTCGGCGCTGTTTGCCGCGGGGGAATGGGCCGTGGTGGACCAGCCCATCGTCTGGGGCTGGCCGCTGATTGCGGCCCTGGTTTTTGTGGCCGTGGGCCCTGCCGTGCTGGCCTACCGTGCCTGGGGCATCGGCGTGCAACGCGCCGGCCCCACCGTGGCCAGCTTTTTCGGCAACCTCACGCCGCTGCTCGCGGCGCTGATGTCAGCCGCCCTGCTGGGCGAACTGCCCCAGCTCTCCCACGGCGCCGCCTTCGAGCTCATCGTC
>CAUPRZ010000019.1:0-13270 GCA_963513855.1 uncultured Hylemonella sp. | reverse complement strand
GATCACGGCTTCGTAGAAGCTGGCCTTGAGTTTGGTCGGGGTCTCGCTCTGGTCGGGGCTGTGCTGGGTGGACAGCACCACGGTGTCGATGCTGTGGGGCTTGCCGTCCACATAACGCATGGTCACCTGGCTCTTGGCGTCGGGGCGCAGGAAGGGCAGGCGGCCGTCCTTGCGCAGCTGGGCTTGGCGCTCGACCAGGCGGTGTGCGTAGTGAATGGGCGCGGGCATGAGGGCCGGCGTTTCGTCGCAGGCGTAGCCGAACATCAGGCCTTGGTCGCCGGCGCCGATGTTGAGGTGGTCGTCGCTGGCGTGGTCCACGCCCTGGGCGATGTCGTTGGACTGCTTGTCGTAGGCCACGAGCACGGCGCAACCCTTGTAGTCGATGCCGTATTCGGTGTTGTCGTAGCCGATGCGCTTGATGGTGTCGCGTGCGACCTGGATGTAGTCCACATGCGCATTGGTCGTGATCTCGCCGGCCAGCACTACCAGACCGGTGTTGCACAGGGTCTCGGCGGCCACGCGACTGCGCGGGTCCTGCTTGAAGATCGCGTCGAGGATGGCATCGGAGACCTGGTCGGAGACCTTGTCGGGATGGCCTTCGGAAACGGACTCGGAGGTGAAGAGGTAATCGTTCGCCATTGAATAAACTCCAAAAATGGTTGTCAGGCGCGTTGCCTGGCTGGGAGCTTCGGCGAACGCTTTAGCAGAGGTGTCACGAATGACGGCACAATTCATCCCTTCCGGGGGCGGCATGTGCCCGTCGCCCTGCAAGTAGTTCCATAACTCAGCGACCCGCGCATTTTAGCCGAATGATCGTCCTTTTTCGTGCCCTTTCCTGCTTGCCTTTGTGGTTCCTGCATGGTGTGGGTTGGGCTTTGGGCTGGCTGGTGTTTGCCCTGTCGCCCACCTACCGTCGGCGTTTTCTCCTCAACTGCCGCCAGGCCGGGCTGGGCTGGCGCCAGTGCCGCGGCGCCGTAGGCGCGGCGGGCCAGCTGGTGGCCGAATTGCCGCGCCTGTGGTTTGGCCGGCCTGTGCCGGTGACATGGACGGGCGACGCCTGTGTGCGGCAAGCCTTGGCGGCGAGGCGAGGTTTCATCTTGCTGACCCCGCATATGGGGAGTTTCGAAATCACGGCCCAGGCCTATGCCGAGCGCTTCGGGGCCGAGCAGCCGATCACCGTTCTCTATCGCCCCTCGCGTCAGCCCTTGTTGCGGGAGCTGGTGGCCACAGCACGGCAGCGTCCGCGCCTGCAGACCGCGCCCACGACGATGGCGGGTGTCAAACAGATGATCAAGGCCTTGCGTGCCGGGCAGACGGTGGGTCTTTTGCCTGATCAGGTGCCGCCGCAGGGCATGGGTGTCTGGGCGCCCCTTTTTGGCATCGAGGCCTACACCATGACACTGTCGGCCCGGCTGGCGCAGCAGACCGGTGCGGTTGTGTTGCTGATCTGGGGCGAGCGTCTGTCCTGGGGCCGGGGCTACCGGGTGCATACGCAACCCCTGGGCACCGAACTGCCGGCGGACCCCGTGGCTGCGGCCACGGTCATCAACCAGGCCATGGAGCGCCTGATCGCCGAGAACCCGGGCCAGTACCTCTGGGGTTATGCACGCTACAAACAACCACGGGAAGACAAGCACTGATGCAGCATCCGGGTGTGCTTTTCATGCGCCTGCTCGCGCCCCTGCCCCTGAGCTGGATCCGGGGCCTGGGCACAGTGATGGGCTGGGTGCTCTACGTTCTGGCCGTGCCGCGCCGGCGTGTGATCATGAGCAATCTGGCCCTGTGTTTTCCGCACGAGCCCCTGGCCGTGCGGCGGCGCTGGGCACGCGAATGTGTGGTGTATTTCGCCCAGGCCTGGTTTGACCGCGCCTGGCTCTGGAACGGCAAGTTGGATGTGCTGCGACCACGACTGCGCCTCATCGGCGCGGTTGAGGAGCTGCAGGGCGACACACCCACGGTGATCTTCGCGCCGCATTTTTTCGGCCTGGATGCCGCCGGCACGGCCATCAACGACCAGATCCGCCGGCCCATGGTCAGCATCTACACGCCGCAGCGCAGCGCAGCCGTGGACCAGTGGCTGCACGACGGCCGGCGGCGTTTTGGCAATCTGCAGCTTTTCTACCGCGACCAGGGCGTCAAGGGCATCGTCGCTGCCCTGCGTGAAGGCGCGTTGCTGTACTTGTTGTCCGACATGAACTTCGGGCCCGAGGAGTCGATCTTCGTGCCCTTCTACGGCGTGCAGGCGGCCACGGTGCCCTCGCTGCCGCGCTTCGCCCGTCTGGGCCGGGCCAAGGTGGTGCCGGTGACGGCGCGTTTGACGCCGCAGGGGTATGACATCGAGGTGCACCCGGCCTGGGCGGATTACCCGAGCGCTGACGTGCAAGCCGACACGGCGCAGATGAACCGCTGGCTTGAAGGTGTGATCAACACCATGCCCTCGCAGTACTACTGGGTGCACAAGCGCTTCAAGACCCGTCCGCCCGGCGAGCCCTCAGTCTACTGAGCCAGGAAGCGCTGCAGCGAGGCAATGACGCGCTGCGGCTGCTCATGCACGATCCAGTGGGTCGCGTCCGGCACGGTTTCCAGCGTGAGCTGCGGGATGTAGTCTTCCAGACCTTCGATCAGTTCTGGGGGCAGGGCGGTGTCGCCCAGGCCCCAGAGCACGAGGGTCGGCAGGGAGATGGTGAGCATTTCGCGCGGCAGTTCGATGGCGCTGGCAGCCGGGTCCCCGGCGCGCGGCGGGCGCAGCGGCGAGGCGCGGTAGTAGTTGCAGCCTCCGGTCAGGCCCTGGTCCCAGACAGCGCGGTAACGGGCCTTCACCTCATCAGTGAGCCAGCCAAAACCGTCAACTCCGGCACCCATGCCCAGGAAAAAATCCCAGAGGCGGCGGTAATCGTCCTCGGCCAGCAGCTGTTCGGCATCGGGCCGGATCAGGAAGTTCATATAGGCGCTGGCGGCTTGCTGCTTCGGATTGCTTTTCAGTTCGCGCAGGAAGGTGCCTGGATGCGGCGAGTTGATGATGGCCAGTTTCGCGCTCAGCTGTGGCAGCTGGTTGGCGAAATTCCAGGCCACGGCGCCACCCCAATCGTGCGCGATCAGACAGGCCAGGGGGGCGGGGCCGGCTTCGATGGCGACCAGTGCCGCGATGTCCCGCACCAGATGTTTGGCCCGGTAGGCGGCGGGCTCGGGCGGGGCGCTCGACTGCTCGTAGCCCCGCAGATTGGGCGCCACGCAACGGTAGCCACCATTTTCAGGCCGGGCGAAATGGTCGAGCAGTTCGTCCCAGACGAAGGCGGCTTCCGGGAAGCCGTGCAGGAAAAGCAGCACCGGCCGTCCTCGGTTGCCGGTGGCGCGGCAGCTCAGGCTGATGCCATGGGGCAGGGTTTGTTGCCAGGTCTCGATCACGGGCTCTCCGCAGGATGGTCCTGCGGAGATGCTAGCCCCTGGTCTGGGTGCACCCAGTCCCAGAGTAGACAGGCGATGTCCTCGATGCCCGTGCGTTTGGTGGCCGAGAACAGACGCACCTCGCCGCCGCCAGCGTTCAGCTTCATGATGGCCAGGGCCTTGGCCCCTTCGCTGCGTGTGAGCTTGTCGGCCTTGGTCAGGATGACCAGGAATTTCAGGCCTTCCTCGACGCGCGGGCGGATGACTTCGAGCAGCACTTCGTCCAGCTCGGTCAGGCCATGACGCGGGTCGCACATCAGCACGATGGCCTTGAGGTTCTCGCGTGTGACCAGGTAGTTGGCCATCACCTGCTGCCAGCGGATCTTGTCCTGTTTGGGCACGGCGGCGTAGCCGTAGCCCGGCAGGTCGGTCAGCACGGCATCGGTCACGCCCTGCTTGCCCAGGGCGAAGAGGTTGATGTGTTGGGTGCGCCCCGGCTTCTTGGACGCGAAGGCCAGCTGGTTCTGCTGCGTCAGGGTGTTGATGCAGGTGGATTTGCCGGCGTTGGATCGGCCGACAAAAGCGATTTCCGGCACGTCCAGCGCGGGCAGGAAGTGCAGTTCTGGGGCCGTGGTCAGGAAACGGGCGGTGTGCAGCCAGCCCAGGGCCTGGACGGCCTCGGGTTTGGGGGCGGTGGTTTGCTGGCCCGGATAGGGCGGACGGGCGGTTTTGGAGGGGGGGGTCATGGGGGAAATGGTGGAGTGCCCGGCCCTGCATTGTACTTTTGGGCCCATCATAGAAGGGCCAAGGTGGAACGACCGAACGGTCCATCACCCCGGGTGCATTAAGGACCTTTCTCGCCCCACTTTTCAGCCGAAGTCCAAAGCAAATATCCGCCTATTACGGTGCCGATCGGGAATGCAAACAGCATGACGATACCCATCAAGTTTGACATAGTACGGGCCCAGGGCTTCATTCTTTTGGAGCCAATCACGACCACAACGTGATAAGCCATAAATGCGCCGCCCGCGAACAGCACAGTCGCAAGCCCACCAAAAAGGTGCAATTTATTTGCGCCATCGGCACTACGAGTGATCACCCACCAGATCACTGCTGCTAAGGCAACCGTGAGAAATAGGTAGCCTAACGCTAGAAATCGATGCGCTTGGGCGGTTTTCAAATGCGGTTCCATGAGTCTCCTTGTTGTAAGTTGTATTCCAGACAAGTCTATGGCGTGGCTTGGGCTTGCGACATCCCCCAAAAGGGGCATGACGCGACAGTCTTGATACACCAGGCCCGCATCTGGCCGAGGGGAAGGGGCAGATGATGCCCACCGTTGTAGAATCGGGCAGTTTTGCTCCAACCTGACCCCAAAACCATGAAGTTGCTTGCCCCCCTGATGTTGGCTGCCATGCTGGCAGCGCCCGCCATTGCTGCAGCCCAGGACGCCAAGGCTCCGGCCAAGCCGGATCTGGCCAAGGGTGAAGCCAAGTACGCCGCCGTTTGTGCGGCCTGCCATGGCGCCGACGGTAATTCGGGCATTCCGGCCAACCCCAAGCTGGCGGGGCAGCACCCCCAGTACCTTGTCAAGCAGCTGCAGGAATTCAAGTCCGACAAGCGCAAGAGCGCGGTCATGAAAGGCTTTGTCGCCGTGCTCAGCGACGATGACATGACGAACATCGGCGCCTGGCTGGCGGCCCAGAAGCCCAAGACCGGTTTCGCCAAGGACAAGGACCTGGTGGCCCTGGGTGAGCGCATCTACCGCGGCGGCATTCCCGACCGTCAGATCGCGGCCTGCGCCGGTTGCCACAGCCCCAACGGTGCCGGCATCCCGGCCCAGTACCCGCGCATGAGCGGCCAGCACGCCGACTACACCGAGGCGCAACTGACGGCCTTCCGTGCCGGCGCGGCCGATGCCAAGGCGTCTGGTGCACGTCTGAATTCCTTGCCCATGTCGAATGTGGCCGCCAAGATGAACGACCGCGAGATCAAGGCGGTCTCGGATTACATCGCCGGTCTGCGCTGAAAGCGCGCGGAACTTCCGCGGCTTTTTTCAGCTCCATCCAGGGCGGGTCTTTGAACAAGGACCTGCCTTTTTTCTTTCGGGCTTAGCTGACTCAACATGACCGTTTCCACCCGGGGCCTTGACCTGCCGTCTTCCTCGCGCACGCTGCGCGCGGCCGTGGAGCTGCTGTCGTCGATGCGCTTCTCGATTTCGCTGCTCACGGTCATCTGCATCGCTTCGGTCATCGGCACGGTGCTCAAGCAGCACGAGCCGCTGAACAACTACGTCAACCAGTTCGGTCCGTTCTGGGCCGAGGTCTTCGGCAAGCTGGACCTGTACGCGGTCAACAGCGCAGGGTGGTTTCTGCTGATCCTGGCCGGTCTGGTGACCAGCACCACGCTGTGCATCGCCCGCAACACGCCCAAGATCCTGGCCGATCTGCGCGCCTACAAGGAAAACATGCGCGAGCAGTCGCTGCAGGCTTTCCATCACAAGGCCCGGGGCACGGTGGTTGACGCACCCGAGGCTGCGGCCCAGCGCCTGGGCCGCCTGCTGGCGACCGGTGGCTGGAAGGTCAAGCTGCAGCAGCGCGAGACGTCTGCGGGCACGGGCTGGATGCTGGCGGCCAAGGCGGGCGCGGCCAACAAACTGGGTTACCTAGCGGCGCACAGCGCCATCGTGCTGGTCTGCCTGGGCGGCCTGCTGGACGGCGACATGGTCGTGCGGGCCCAGATGTGGTGGGGCGGCAAGACACCGTACAGCGGTGGTGGCCTGATTGCCGACGTCAAACCCGAGCACCGCCTGGACGAGCGCAACCCCACCTTCCGCGGCAACCTGCTGGTGGCCGAGGGCACGCAGTCCAGCACGGCCATCCTGAACCAGTCCGACGGCATCCTGCTGCAGGAACTGCCTTTTGCCATCGAACTCAAGAAGTTCATTGTCGAGCATTACTCGACCGGCATGCCTAAGCTCTTTGCCAGCGAAATCGTGATCCACGACAAGGCCACGGGCGAAAAGAAGGAAGCGCGGGTCGAGGTCAACCACCCGGCCAGCTACAAGGGCATTGAGATCTACCAGTCCAGTTTCGACGACGGTGGCTCCACGGTGCGTCTGCGCGCCCAGCCCATGACGGCGGGCGGCAAGACTTTCGAGGTCGAAGGCGTGATCGGCAGTTCCACGCGCCTGAGCCGCGGCGACGAGTCACTGACGCTGGAATACACGGGACTGCGCGTGATCAACGTCGAGAACTTCACCGCCAACAGCCCCTCAGGTGTGGACGTGCGCAAGGTGGACCTGCGCAGCTCTTTGCAAGATCGCCTGGGTGCCGCCAACAAACACGATGCGCCCAAGACCCAGCGCAACGTCGGCCCCAGCGTGAGCTACAAGCTGCGTGATGCGGCCGGCCAGGCACGCGAATTCCAGAACTACATGCTGCCCGTGGACCTGGGTGACGGCGTGCCTGTCTTCCTGATGGGTATGCGTGAAACGCCGGCCGAGGCTTTCCGTTACCTGCGTGTGCCTGCCGACGCCCAGGGCTCCACCGACGAATTCTTCCGTCTGCGTGCGGCGCTGGCGGACCCGGCCCTGCGCACGCTGGCCGTGCGCCGTTATGCCGCCCGCATGGTCGATCCCTCGCGCAAGGACCTGACACCCCAGCTCAGCGCTTCGGCCCTGCGCGCCCTGGCCCTGTTCTCGGGCGCCGAGCCCGTGCCCGGCAGCCGTGCCGTGGGCGGACTGCAGGCCGTGGCGGATTTCATGGAGGGCAATGTGCCCGAGAGCGAACGTGAACGTGCGGGCGAGATGCTGGTGCGCATCCTCAACGGCGCGCTGTTTGAATTGCTGCAGGTGGCGCGTGAGCGCGCCGGCCTCAAGCCCCTGGCCACGGACGAAACCACCCAGGCCTTCATGACCCAGGCCGTGCTGGCCCTGAGTGACGCCTTTTTCTACCCGGCCCCCATGGTGCTGCAGCTGAGTGATTTCCAGCAGGTGCAGGCCAGCGTCTTCCAGGTCGCACGCGCGCCCGGCAAGACCATTGTCTATCTGGGGTGTGCCTTGCTGATTCTCGGCGTTTTTGCCATGCTCTACGTGCGTGAACGCCGGCTCTGGATCTGGCTGACCCCGCAAGGTGCCGGCAGCCAGGCCAGCTTGGCGCTTTCGTCCAACCGCAAGACGCTGGACACCGACCGTGAATTCGAGCAGCTGCGTGACAAGCTGCTGCCTAGCCAGGAGTCCCCATGAACACTGCCACGACGACCTTGACCTTGAACGAGGGTTACTTCGCCAAGCGCAATGCCTTGGATTGGGTATTTGCTCTCATCTTGACCGTGGGCGGGCTCTATGCCTACGCCAACTACCAGCATGCCATGGATGTCTACGAAAAGGCCATCCTGCTGCTGGCCATCCCCTCGGGGGTGGCGCTGGCCTGGTTCTGGCGGCCTTTGCGGATCTTGATGCTGATGGTGGCGGCGTTGTCGCTGCTGGGCATCTTTTCCTACCAGGGACCTGAGGGCGGGTCGCTGGCTCGCGCCGAAAGCGTGTTCTGGCTCAAGTATTTCCTGTCCAGCCAGTCGGCCATCCTCTGGATGAGCGTGCTGTTTTTCATGAGCACGGTGTTCTACTGGATCGGCATGTTCAGCCGGGCGCAGGGCGCGACCATGGAGCTGATCGGCTCGCGCCTGACCTGGGTGGCCGTGACCATGGCCCTGATTGGCACCATGGTGCGCTGGTACGAAAGTTATCTGCTCGGTCCGGACATCGGCCACATCCCGGTCAGCAACCTCTATGAGGTTTTTGTGCTGTTCTGCTGGATGACGGCCTTGTTCTACCTTTACTTCGAGCAGCAGTACGGCACGCGTGGCATGGGCGCCTTTGTCATGCTGGTGGTCAGCGCAGCCGTGGGTTTTCTGCTCTGGTACACCGTGGTGCGCGAGGCGCATGAGATCCAGCCCCTGGTGCCCGCGCTCAAGAGTTGGTGGATGAAACTGCATGTGCCCGCCAACTTCGTGGGTTACGGTACCTTTGCCCTGGCGGCCATGGTGGCCTTTGCCTACCTGATCAAGAGCCAGGCGCAGCAGGAAGCCCAGCAAAAGGTGCGCTGGTACAAGCTGGCACCGCTGTGGATTTTCGGCATCGTGCTGTGTTTTGTGCCTGTGGCCTTCCGCCAGAGTTCGACGGCCGGGGGCGGCAGCTACTGGCTGGTGTATTTCCTGATCGCCGCGCTCATTGTGGGCGGCATCCTGCTGGGTCGCCGGCGCATCGCCGAACGCCTGCCCGCTGTCGAGGTGCTGGACGATGTGATGTACAAGTCCATCGCCGTGGGTTTTGCCTTTTTCACCATCGCCACCGTGCTGGGTGCCCTGTGGGCGGCCGAGGCCTGGGGTGGCTACTGGAGCTGGGACCCCAAGGAAACCTGGGCCCTGATCGTCTGGCTCAACTACGCCGCCTGGCTGCACATGCGCCTCATGAAGGGCCTGCGTGGCACCGTGGCGTCCTGGTGGGCGCTGGCTGGCCTGGGCGTGACGACCTTTGCTTTTATCGGCGTCAACATGTTCCTCAGCGGCCTGCACAGCTACGGCGCGTTGTAAGCGTAAGCAGTAACCGCAGGCTGCGGTTTGTGCGGAACTTTGTAAGAATGGCTGTCGTCCTACGACTCATCCGTACAGGAGGGCTCTGCCATGTTGATCAAGACCCGCGACGACGCCTACGTTCACCCCATCTCCAGCGATATCACGCCGGCCGGGATCTACCAGCAACGGCGTGAGCTGCTGCGACTGATGGCCGGCGGTGCAGCCGGTGCTGCGCTGGCCGGCTGGGCCGCGCGTGATGCGCGCGCCAGCCAGGTGCCGCGTCCTGGCAAGCTGGCCGCTTTGCCGGGGAAGGCGTCCGCGGTGGCGGGGGCGGTCACCATGGAAAAGCTGACCGATTACAAGGACGCGAGCAGCTACAACAACTTCTACGAGTTTGGCACGGACAAGGCCGACCCGGAACGCAATGCCCATACCCTGCAAACCTCGCCCTGGACCGTGTCCGTCGAGGGGCTGGTGAAAAAGCCGGGCAACTACACGCTGGAAGACCTGCTCAAGCTCGCACCCATGGAGGAGCGTATCTACCGCATGCGCTGCGTGGAGGGCTGGTCCATGGTGATTCCCTGGGTGGGTTATTCGGTGGCAGAACTGATCAAAAAGGTCGAACCACTGGGCAATGCCAAGTACGTCGAGTTCGTGACACTGGCTGACAAAAAGACCATGCCCTATGTCGGTTCGCGTGTGCTCAATTGGCCCTATGTGGAGGGCCTGCGCATGGACGAGGCCATGCATCCCTTGAGCCTGTTGACCTTTGGCATGTATGGCGAGGTGCTGCCCAAGCAGAACGGTGCACCGCTGCGTCTGGTGGTGCCGTGGAAGTACGGTTTCAAGAGCGGCAAGAGCCTGGTCAAGATCCGGTTTGTCGAGAAGCAGCCAGCTACAGCCTGGAGTGTGGCGGCGCCGCAGGAATACGGCTTCTATTCCAACGTGAACCCCAACGTCGACCATCCGCGTTGGAGCCAGGCCAGCGAGCGCCGCATCGGCGAGGATGGCCTGTTTGCCAAGAAGCGCAAGACCTTGATGTTCAACGGCTACGAGGCCCAAGTGGGGCAGCTCTACGCCGGCATGGACCTGAAGAAGTTCTATTAAGCTGAATGTGGTGCTGCGCGACGCGCTGAACCGTGGCTTGCTGAGCGGGGCCGCCAAGCCCCTGCTGTTTGTGGTCTGTCTGGGGCCAGCGGGCTGGCTGCTCTACGCCGCAGCGACGGCGCAACTGGGTGCCAACCCGGCCGAGGCGCTGATCCGCTCCACTGGCGACTGGACCCTGCGCATGCTCTGTGGGGTGCTGGCCGTGACGCCACTGCGCGTGAGCTTCAAGCTGCCGGGGCTGGTGCGCTTGCGGCGCATGCTGGGGCTCTACGTCTATTTCTACGCCGTGCTGCACTTGCTGTGTTACGCCTGGTTCGACATGGGCTTCGATCTGCAGGACATCGTGCGTGACATCGCGAAGCGTCCTTTTATCCTGGTGGGTTTCTCGGCCCTGCTGCTGCTGACACCGCTGGCGGCGACCTCGTGGAACCGTGCCATCCGCTGGCTGGGCGGGCCGCGCTGGCAGGCCTTGCACCGGCTGGTTTACCTCGTGGCCCTGCTGGCTGTGCTGCACTTCTTCTGGATGCGGGCCGGCAAAATCGACTTTGCCGAGGTCGCTGTTTATGCCGCAGTGCTGGGCCTGCTGTTGGGCTGGCGCCTGTGGCGCCGGTTTTCAGAACGGCGCAGCAGCGCGGCTCGGGCCTACCCCTCCTGATCCAGAGGCAGATTGCGCCCGGATATCCCCGCGACTCAGAGCAGTTTTTCGTGCCGGAAGGTGTCGGCCGCGCTTTCGCGCTGGCGGATCAGATGGGCCTGGTCGCCGTCGACCAGCACCTCGGCCGCGCGACCGCGTGTGTTGTAGTTGCTGGCCATGCTCATGCAGTAGGCACCGGCTGACAGCACGGCCAGCAGATCGCCCGGCTGTACGGTGAGTGCACGGTCGCGGCCCAGCCAGTCGCCACTTTCGCAGATGGGGCCCACCAGATCCCAGGTGCTGGGGCTGCCAGCGCTGGCTGTGACGGGAACGATCTGGTGGTAGGCCTCGTACATGGCCGGTCGCGGCAGGTCGTTCATGGCGGCGTCGACGATGCAGAAGTTCTTCTGTTCGCCGGGCTTGAGGTAGAGCACCTCGGTGATGCAGACGCCGGCATTGCCGACGAGGGAGCGGCCGGGTTCGATCATGAGCTGGCGCTCACCGTAGCCGCGGGCGTCGAGCTTGGCGAGCAGGCGGGCCCAGAGCGCATCGGCGGCCGGCGGCGTGTCGCCGTTGTAATCGATGCCCAGGCCGCCACCGAAATCGATGTGGTGCAGGCGGATCCCGCTGGCCTCGATTGCATCGACGAGGTCGAGCACACGGTCCATGGCGTCGAGGTAGGGGCTTTCCTGCGTGATCTGCGAGCCGATATGGCAGTCGATGCCCACCACCTGCAGACCCGGCAGCGCGGCGGCGCGCTGGTAGGTGGCCAGGGTGCGTTCGTGCGCGATGCCAAACTTGTTGCCCTTGAGGCCGGTGGAGATGTAGGGGTGGGTCTTGGCGTCGACGTTGGGGTTCACGCGGATGCTGACCGGCGCACGTTTGCCGAGCGCGCGGGCGACTTCGTCCAGGATTTCCAGTTCGGCCTCGCTTTCGACGTTGAAGCAACCGATGCCGGTTTGCAGGGCCTGGCGCATTTCGGCGCGGGTCTTGCCCACGCCCGAGAAGATGATTCTGGCTGGATCGCCGCCAGCAGCCAGCACACGTTCAAGCTCTCCACCTGACACGATGTCAAAGCCGCAACCGGCGCGCGCGAAGAGCTGCAGGAGGGCCAGCGAGGAGTTGGCCTTCATGGCGTAGCAGATCTGCGCCTTGCGGCCGGCGAAGCCCCGCTGGTAGGCGGCCAGGGCGGCGAGCATGGCGGCCTTGGAGTAGGCAAAAAGTGGCGTGCCGTGCTGGCGGGCAAGAGCGTCCAGACTCACGTTCTCAATATGGAGTTCGGTGCCTCGGTAGGCGATCTGGGGGCGGCCGGGCAGGTTGGGGGCGATCATGGTTTGACGGTTTCGGAGGAGGGGGCCGGGCTGCTGTTGGTGGCCGGCGTCTGGGGATCAGTCGTTGTGCTTTCCGGTTTTTTCTTGGGCATGACCGGCCACAGGGATTCGGGCAGGGTGGCCCGGTTTGCGGCGGCAGGTTCCGTAGGCAGGTAGAGCTGACCGGTCTGGCCGCAGCCTGCGAGACCCAGCAGCGCCACAGCCATACCAGCGCACACGGCATGGTTGAAGGCCCTGTCTAGAATCCGAGGAGTTTGCAACATCACGGAATTGTATGACCGACATCGAGTTCATGGACCGCGCGGAGAGTGTGCTGAGTGCCATCGAGTCCTGCTGCGACCGCTTCAACGAGGACAGCGATGTGGACATCGACAACCAGCGCGTCGGCGGCATGGTGACCCTGGTGTTCCGCAATCGCAGCCAGATCGTGGTGAATCTGCAGAAGCCTTTGCACGAGATCTGGCTGGCTGCGCGTTCGGGTGGCTACCACTACAAGTTCGATGGCCAGCGCTGGATGGACACCAAGGGCCAGGGCGAGTTTTTTGCCAGCCTCACGCGTTATGCGAGCGAACAGGCAGGTACGCCGCTGGCCTTCCAGGCCTGATCAGTTCCTGAACAGGTCGAGGATGCGCAGCCTTTCTTCCCCGGCGGGCGCCGGGGCTGGGGCGGCAGGTGTGGTCGGCGTGGGAGCCACGGGTGCCGGTGCAGGCGCCGGGGTGACCTGGATGCCGCCAGGTGGGGGCATGACCGCCGGCATGTCATCCAGTCCCAGGGACAGCACACCGCCATCCTTGGCGTGCTCGGCGTACATCCAGTCGATGCCGGCCTGGACCACACCTTCGGGCGGGGCCAGTTCCAGCACGGGGACGTCACGCAAGGCGCTTTCCATATAGCTGATCCAGACCGGCAGGCTCAGGCCCCCGCCGGTTTCGCGGTCGCCCAGCTTGCGCGGGGTGTCATAGCCGATCCAGGTCACGGCGGTGAGGGTCGGGTGATAACCGGCAAACCAGGCGTCCATGGAGTCGTTGGTGGTACCGGTCTTGCCGTAGATGTCGGGCCGTTTGAGGGTGGCCTGGGCGCGCGACGCCGTGCCCGAACGGGTGACTTCCTGCAGCAGGGTGGAGATGACGTAGGCATTACGTGCGTCGATGGCCCGCATCGATTCGTCCGGCACCGGGGCTTTGGTCTGCACCAGGACCTTGCCTTTTTGTTCGGTGATCTTGCTGATCAGCCAGGGGTTGAT
>CAUPRZ010000018.1:0-13358 GCA_963513855.1 uncultured Hylemonella sp. | reverse complement strand
TGTGCTGCTCGACGTCGGTGATGGCGCTCACGGTCACGTCGCCGCTGGTGCTGACGGTGCCGCCCAGGCTGGCGGTCGTGGTGGAGCTGGATTCATTGACGGCGACCGCGACACCCATGCCGCTGCCGCCGGCGTTTTTCGCATCGGCACGCACGGTGATGTCGGCCTTGGTCTCGGCCTTCACGGCCAATGAGCCGGCTTCGGTGGTGGTGCCGTTGCCCAGGGTCACCGAGGTGTCGATGGTACTCAGACCGCGTGCGAACACGGCGTCGATGGGCTTGTTGGTGGAGTTGACCGAGGCCGTGACGTTGAGCTCGACATCGGTCTTGGCGGCTACGGTGGCGGCAGCGCCGGCGCGCAGCAGGCTCTGGCCATCCACGGTCACACGAGCCGAGGCGTTGGACTCGCCCCAGGCAGCCGAGAAGAGCAGGGGGCTGGCAAAGGTGGGCTTGGCGGCGCTGACGGCCTCGGCCTGGATGTTCAGATCCTGAACGGCTTCGACGCGGCTGCCGCCGCCGATGTTGACCGCCGCGTGCGAGTCGGACAAGGCCACCAGCGGGACGCTGCTGAAGTCGAACAACTGGTCGTTGAGCAACTGCACTTCGCCGCTGTCTTCCGCGGGTAGCCAGCTCTGGTCGGCCAGGCGCAGGGCGTTGCCCAGCACATTGAAGGTCAGCGAGGTGTCGCTCGTGGCCTTGATCGACACATTCTGCCCACTGATGTGGTTGGCCACCGCAGCACCGGCCACCGGTTGGTGATCAATGAGGGTGACGGTGGCATGGGCATCCTTTTCGAAGCCGGCCCGCGCGGCTGCGTGGGCCTCGACCTTGACGTCGCCGCTGGCGTCGATGCGGGTGCCGCGCAGGGTGGTGCTGGCGGTGGCGCCGGTCTTGATGGCCAGGCTGTCACCGCCGGGGCCGTCGCTCAGGTCGTCGAGTTCGGAGTTGAGGTAGGCCTGGGCATCGGCCTGCGAGATGTTGGGCGTCAGTTCGAGCAGAGCCACGAGGCCCGAGGTTTCGGCCGTGGCGCGCAGGGTCACGTTCTTGCCGCGGATAGTGGCGTTGGTGGCCTCGATGCTGGCGTTGGCATTGCGCACGGCTCCGATGGCATTGAGGTCCAGCGCGAGCACCGAGACATCACCACCGGTGTAGCCGTTGTCGGCATGGGCCAGCAGCATGGAGCCGTCGCCCAGCGTGATGTGGCTGGCCTTGATCGTGAGGTTGCCGGAGTCCCCGGTGGATGTGCCGTTGATGTGGTCGTTACGGGTGCCGCCGGTGACCTGACGGGTAGAGATCACCACACCGTCGGCTACGTCTACCTGGTCGGTGGCCTGCAGCGTCAGGCTGCCTGCGTCCCAGCTGACACCGCCGCCGCTGGGGTTGCCGCCCGTCTGGCGCAACAGGTCGGCCGAGACCGTGATGTTGGCGGGGTCGATCAGCACATGGCCGGCCGTGCCTTGCGTGGCCCGGGCTTGCAGGCTGCCGCCTGCGAGCTCGACCTCCTGTTTCGCAGAGAACTCGACAAACCCGCCATCGCCGCTGCTGCCGGCGTTGGCCGAGACGACGGCACCTGCAAGCAGGGTGGCCTTGTTGTCGGCCATGACCAGCACCGTGCCGCCGTGCGCGTCAGCGCCGTGGCCATCAGCGCTCACGCGCCCGGCCACGTCGATATCTCCCGCGGCAAGCAGGCGGATGACGCCACCATCCAGTCGTACACCGGTGGCGGCGGTCACGCCGTCAATATTGACCAGTTGCCCGAAGTCCACACGGGCTTGACCGCCAGCGATGATCTGCCCGGTCTGGGCCACTTCGATGCGTCCGGCGGCGAGGGTGGCCGCATCGGCCGCGTACACCCGACCTTCAACACGGACCAGCCCGCTGGAACTGAGCGGCATCTGACCCGCCAGCACCTGTGCGGTGGCCTGGTCGTCGATCAGACCGTCCGGTGAGATCAGCCGGTCCAGGAAACCTGCGGTCGGAGTGCTGATGGTGAGGCTGCCAACATTGAGCTGGCCCTGCGCGCCGATGACCAGGCCATGCGGATTGAGGAAAAAGACGTGACCGCCGATATTGCCGTTGCGGTAGCTGTTGACGATGCCGTTGATGTTGGAGTAACGGCTGTCGTTGATGAGGTTGAGCAGGTGGGTGGTGCTGCCCGGTAACTGGAGATTGACCGTGTCTCCTGATCCGACGTCAAAACGGGAAAAGGAGTTGAAGGCATTGCTGCCGCGGACGGTGCCTGTCGTGATGTTGACGGTGCCGCTGCCGGTCACCGTGGTGGCCGTTCGGCCATCGGTCACGATGGAGGTCTGTGCCGCCGTTCCCCCGGCCACCGAGATCCCCAGCGTCATGAGTGCGTTTTTCAGTGCGCAGCGCCGTAGCACGCACAAATATTGACGGCGCAGGTAACCAATGGCAGCCTGGGTCATGGCGGGTCCCTCATCCCTGTAGTAATAATTACTTACATTTTGTCACCAGGACTGTTGGGCAGGGAGAGGACCCATACCAAGGTATTGGGTTTCAGGTGGGCCTGGGTGTGATTTTTTTCACAGAGATGTTGCGTTCAGCATGAAAAAACCGCCCCGTAGGGCGGTCGTGCAGGAGGGGTTTGTAACAGGTTCAGTGGTCGTTGGCGGCGTGTGCGTTGCTGCTGAGCAGCTTGTCGGTGTAGGCGATGGCCAGCGCGCTGAACAGGAAGGTGATGTGGATCAGTGTCTGCCACATCATCACGGTCTCGCTGTAGTTGGCAGCGTTGATGAAGGTCTTAAGCAGATGGATGGAGCTGATGCCGATGATGGCTGTAGCCAGCTTGACCTTGAGCACCGAGGCGTTCACGTGGCTCAGCCACTCGGGCTGGTCGGGGTGGCCTTCGAGGTCCATGCGGCTCACGAAGGTCTCGTAGCCACCGATGATGACCATGATCAGAAGGTTGGAGATCATGACCACGTCAATCAGGGCCAGCACCACCAGCATGATGATGGTCTCGTTCAGGCTCGTGACGTTGGCGGTTTCCTTGTAGCCGATGCTGGTCACCAGGGCCTGCAGGGCGGTCTGGCTGCCAAAGGCGGCTTCCAGCAGATGCACCAGTTCGACCCAGAAATGGAAGACGTAGACGCCCTGGTCGGCGTTCTGGCCCTTGTTCAGCGGCAGCTGCAGCCAGCGGCTGGCGAAGATGAAGGCTTGCAGGGGGCGCTTCGGGGAGTAATTGGAGGTTTTGGGGGTCGACATGGGGGGAGGCTTCGGGTTTCTACTAGATCGCGGATTCTAGGCCGCATTTCAAGGGACGGCTCGATTCGGTACATTGTCGATAGGACTGCGGCACAGCCCCAGTCAGTGACTTGTAAGCGCCAGCCCTGACATTGCGGGGCCATCCAAAAAACCTATATGAGGAAACAAGCCATGAGTTCGTCTTCGTCCGCCATCGAATCCGTTCTGGTCGAGAACCGTGTCTTTCCCCCGTCAGCGGCTGTCGTCAAGGCCGCCCGTGTCTCCGGCATGGCACAGTACCAGGCCATGTGCGCGGCCTTCGACAAGGATTTCGAGGGCACCTGGGCCCGACTGGCGCGTGAGAACCTGGTCTGGAACCGGCCTTTCACCAAGACGCTGAACCAGTCCAACAAGCCCTTCTACAAGTGGTTTGAAGATGGTGAACTCAATGCTTCGGCCAACTGCCTGGACAAGCACATGGGCACCTCGGTCGAGAACAAGACCGCTATCATTTTTGAAGCGGACGACGGTGCCGTCACCAAGGTCACGTACAAGGAGCTGCTGGCCAGGGTGAGCCAGTTTGCCAATGCGCTCAAGGCCCAGGGCATCCAGAAGGGCGACCGTGTCCTGATCTACATGCCCATGACCATCGAGGGTGTGGTGGCCATGCAGGCCTGTGCCCGCATCGGTGCCACGCACTCGGTCGTGTTCGGTGGTTTCTCGGCCAAGTCGCTGCAGGAACGCATCATCGACGCCGGTGCCGTGGCCGTGATCACCTCCAACTACCAGATGCGCGGCGGCAAGGAGCTGCCGCTCAAGGCCATCGTGGACGAAGGTCTGGCCATGGGTGGCTGCGACACCATCAAGAGCGTGCTGGTCTACCAGCGCACCGCGACGCCCTGCCATATGGTGGCAGGCCGCGACAAGACTTTCACCGAAGCCTTGGCCGGGCAGAGCAGTACTTGCGCGCCGACCTCCGTGGGTGCCGAACACCCGCTTTTTATCCTCTACACCTCGGGGTCCACGGGCAAGCCCAAGGGCGTGCAGCATGCCACCGGTGGCTACCTGCTCTGGGCCCGACTCACCATGGACTGGACTTTTGACCTCCAGCCCAAAGACGTTTTCTGGTGCACGGCCGACATCGGCTGGATCACTGGCCACACCTATGTGGCCTACGGTCCCCTGGCGGCCGGCGCCACGCAGATCGTCTTCGAAGGCGTGCCCACCTACCCGAACGCCGGCCGTTTCTGGCAGACGATCGAGAAGCATAAGTGCACGATCTTCTATACGGCACCCACGGCCATCCGTTCGTTGATCAAGGCGGCTGAAGGTGACGAGAAGGTGCACCCGGCCCGCTCCAACCTCAGCAGCCTGCGTCTGCTGGGTTCGGTGGGCGAGCCCATCAACCCCGAAGCCTGGATGTGGTACCACAAGCATGTGGGCGGCGAGCGCTGCCCCATCGTGGACACCTTCTGGCAGACCGAGACCGGCGGCCACATGATCACCCCGCTGCCGGGTGCCACGCCCCTGGTGCCGGGTTCCTGCACCTTGCCGCTGCCGGGTATTGCGGCCGCCATCGTCGATGAAGCGGGCCATGATGTGCCCAATGGTTCGGGTGGCATTCTGGTGGTGAAAAAACCCTGGCCTTCGATGATCCGTACCATCTGGGGTGACCCCGAGCGCTTCAAGAAGAGCTACTTTCCCGAAGAGCTCAAGGGCTATTACCTGGCCGGCGACGGTGCCGTGCGCAGTGCCGACCGCGGCTACTTTCGCATCACGGGCCGCATCGACGACGTGCTCAACGTCTCGGGCCATCGCATGGGCACGATGGAGATCGAATCGGCCCTGGTGTCCAAGACCGACCTGGTGGCCGAAGCCGCTGTGGTGGGTCGCCCGGACGACCTGACGGGCGAGGCCATCTGTGCTTTTGTGGTCCTCAAGCGTTCCCGTCCGACGGGCGAGGAGGCCAAGGCCATTGCCAAGCAGTTGCGCGACTGGGTGGCCAAGGAGATCGGCCCCATCGCCAAGCCCAAAGACATCCGTTTCGGCGACAACCTGCCCAAGACCCGCTCGGGCAAGATCATGCGCCGTCTGCTGCGCTCCATCGCCAAGGGCGAAGCCATCACCTCGGACACGTCGACGTTGGAAAACCCGGCCATCCTCGATCAGTTGTCGCAGAACAACTGATCGACGCCGCGCGTAAGCGCGGAGGTCACCGGCAGGTGACGGGCCGGGTTTGGGGAGCACTCATATCGCGCAGCGATGTGAGGTGCTCACCAAAATCCTGCCCCCAGGCGCCCATAAAAAAGCCCGCATCCGCGGGCTTTTCACATGGAGAGGGCCAGGCTCACTTCTGGGCCAGGATCCAGGCGACGAGTTTCTTGGCGTCGGCATCGTTGACCTGCGGGTTGGCCGGCATGGGCACGGGACCCCAGGTACCAGAGCCGCCCTTGATGACCTTCTGGGCCAGGGTGTCGGCGGCGGCCTTGTTGCCGGCGTACTTCTTGGAGATGTCCTTGAAGGAGGGACCGACCAGCTTCTTGTCGACAGAGTGGCAGGCCATGCAGTTCTTGGAGGTGGCCAGGGCCTGGTCAGCCAGGGCGGGAGTGCTCACAACGGCGGCGGCAAAGAGGGCAAACAGGACGCGCTTCATTGATTTCCTCTGGGTCAGGGTTAAGTACATAATCAAGCAACGCAATTGTAAAGGTGCACGTTGACCCCGGGGGGCAGGTGCAGCGCAAAGACCGAGGACAGCACATGTATTTACTGGGACTGGGCATCATCCTGCTGCTGATGAAATATCTCGATATGGATCCGGTGGTGAACTGGAGCTGGCTGGTGGTGCTGGCGCCTTTTGGTCTGGCGATGGCCTGGTGGGCCTGGGCCGACGCCAGCGGCTACACGCGGCGCAAGGCCATGGAGCGCGATGACAAGCGTCGGCTGGACCGCATCAACCAGCAGCGCGAGAACATGGGTCTCAAGAAGAAAAGACGCTGATTGCCCCGCGCCAGCAAAAACGCCCCGGTTGACCGGGGCGTTTTTTTTGGAGGCGCAGCTTCTCAGTAGTTGTCGAGCACGGCGCCCTTGCTGGCCGAGCAGGCGTTGAAGGCGAATTTGGCCTGCACGCCGCGGGTGTAGCGCGGCTTCGGGGGCGTCCAGCCCTGCTTGCGCTTGGCCAGTTCCGCTTCCGCCACATTGAGCTCCAGCTTGAGCTGCAGTGCGTCGATGGTGATGCTGTCGCCCTCGTTCACAAAGGCGATGGTGCCGCCCGCAGCGGCTTCGGGTGCCACGTGGCCCACCACCATGCCCCAGGTGCCGCCGGAGAAACGGCCGTCGGTGATCAGGCCCACGCTTTCACCCAGGCCGGCGCCGATCAGCGCGCCCGTGGGGGCCAGCATCTCGGGCATGCCCGGGCCGCCCTTGGGGCCCAGGTAACGCAACACCATCACGTCACCAGCCTTGATCTTGCCGTCCAGGATGGCTTGCAGGGCCGACTGCTCGTCGTCGAACACACGGGCCGGGCCGGTGATGACCGGGTTCTTGAGGCCGGTGATCTTGGCCACGGCGCCCTCGGGCGAGAGGTTGCCCTTGAGGATGGCCAGGTGGCCTTGCGCGTACATGGGCTTGCTGATGGGGCGGATCACGTCCTGGCCGGCGCGCGGCTGGTCGGGGATGTCCTTGAGTGTCTCGGCCACGGTCTTGCCCGTGATCGTGATGCAGTCACCGTGCAGCAGGCCGGCGTTCAGCAGGACCTTCATCACTTGCGGGATGCCGCCGGCGCGGTGCAGGTCCACGGCCAGGTACTTGCCGCTGGGCTTGAGGTCGCAGAGCACGGGCGTCTTCTTGCGCACGCGCTCGAAGTCGTCGATGGTCCACTCCACGCCGGCTGCGTGGGCGATGGCCAGGAAGTGCAGCACGGCATTGGTGGAGCCGCCCGTGGCCATGATGACGGCCACGGCGTTCTCGATGCTCTTGCGCGTGACGATGTCGCGCGGCTTGAGGTCTTTCTTGATGGCCTCCAGCAGCACCTTGGCCGATTCCCTGGCCGAGTTCTGCGTCTCGTCGTGCGGGTTGGCCATGGTGGAGGAGTAGGGCAGGCTCATGCCCAGAGCCTCGAAGGAACTGGACATGGTGTTGGCCGTGTACATGCCGCCGCAGGAGCCGGTGCCGGGGATGGCGCGCTGTTCGATCTCCTTGAGGTCGAAGTCACTGAGCTTGCCGGCGGCGTTCTGGCCCACGGCCTCGAAGACACTCACGATGTTCAGGTCCTCGCCCTTGTAGCGGCCCGGCAGGATGGTGCCGCCGTAGACGTAGATGGCGGGCACATTGGCGCGCAGCATGCCCATCATGCCGCCGGGCATGTTCTTATCGCAGCCGCCCACGACCAGCACCCCGTCCATCCATTGGCCCTGCACGCAGGTCTCGATGCAGTCGGAGATGACCTCGCGCGAGACCAGGGAGTACTTCATGCCCTCGGTGCCCATGGCCATGCCGTCGGAAATGGTGGGGGTGCCGAAGACCTGGGCGTTGCCACCGGCTTCCTCGATGCCCGCTACGGCGGCGTCGGCCAGCTTCTGCAGGCCCGAGTTGCAGGGGGTGATGGTGCTGTGGCCGTTGGCCACACCCACCATGGGCTTGCCGAAATCGCCCTCCTGGTAGCCCATGCCGTAATACATGGAGCGGTTGGGTGCGCGCGACTTGCCTTCGGTGATGTTGGCGCTGCGCAGCTTGATGACTTTTTGGTTCATGGTGGGGTGTCCGGAGGGGGAACAGAGCCCGGAGTATGCGCGTTGCCATTGATAGTCTCCAATCCATTTTTCATGGCTTATTGATATGCTTGGCATATGAGAAACCCATCCGTCGACCTGCGGGTCTGGCGCCAGTTCCTGACCCTGGCCGAGGAACTGCATTTCGGGCGTGCGGCGGCCCGCCTGCACATGACCCAGCCGCCGCTGACCCAGGCCATTGCCCAGCTGGAAACCACCCTAGGCCTGCGCCTCTTCGAGCGCAGCCGCCGCCACGTGGCCCTGACGCCCGCTGCCGAGGCCCTGCTGCCCGAGGTGCGGGAGCTGTTGGCGCGCGCGCGCCGCCTGCCGGAGATTGCCCAGGCGGCAGCCTTGGGCGAGGCGGGTCGGCTGCGTCTGGCCTTTGTGTCCACCGTGGGTTTCGAGCAACTGCCGGGCTGGGTGCGTGGCCTGCGCGAACACATGCCCCAGGTCGCGCTGGAGCTGATCGAGGCCACGGGCGATGTGCAGCAGGAGGCCCTGGCCCGTGGCGAGATCGACGCTGGGGTGCTGCTGCATACCCCAGGCTTCGCGCCGGCCGCCTTCGAATCCCTCTGCGTGGCCGAGGAGCCCCTGGTGCTGGCCCTGCCGGCCAGCCATGCCCTGGCCACGAGTTCGCGCCTGAGCCTGGGGCGTGTGCTGGAGCAACCCCTGGTGTTGTTCCCGCGGCGCATCCTGCCTTCCATCCATGACGCGCTGTTTGCGCTCTACCACGCGCACGGCCAGCCGCCGCGGGTGGTGCAGGAGGCGATCCAGATGCAGACCATCGTGAACCTCGTGGCCGCGGGCCTGGGCCTGGCCTGGGTGCCGCGCAGCGTGACCCGTTTCGAACGCCAGGGCGTGGTCTACCGAGAACTCCCGCGTGGCGCGGCGGTGCCGCGCTGCGAGACCCGCCTGGTGTGGCGGCACGGGGACGAAAATCCCGTGCTCACGCGTTTCGTGGCGCTTGTGCGTGCGCTGGCACAATCGCGGCCATGATGATCCACCCTGCCATCGACCCGGTTGCCCTGCGTCTGGGCCCACTTGCCATCCACTGGTACGGCATCACCTACCTGGTCGCCTTCGGCCTGTTCTTCTGGCTGGGCCTGCGTCGTCTGCGCCATGAACCCTATGCCTCGGCCAAGGGCGATGCGGCCTGGAGCCGGCGCGATGTCGAGGACGTGCTGTTCTATGGCGTGATCGGCGTGGTCATCGGCGGGCGGATCGGCTACTGCCTGTTTTACAAGCCGGCCTATTACCTGAGCCACCCGCTGGAGATCTTCGCGCTCTGGCAGGGCGGGATGAGCTTTCACGGCGGCATGCTGGGTGTGGTCGTGGCCATGCTCTGGTTCGCCCGCATGCGGAAGAAGCACTGGCTGGCCGTGGCCGATTTCGTGGCGCCTTGTGTGCCCACGGGCCTGGCCGCAGGGCGCATCGGTAACTTCATCAACGGTGAACTTTGGGGGCGTGTGGCCGACCCATCCCTGCCCTGGGCCATGGTGTTCCGCGGGGCCGGGGAGGTGCCGCGTCATCCCTCGCAGATCTACCAGTTCCTGCTCGAAGGTCTGCTGCTGTTTGTCGTGTTGTGGGTTTATGCGCGCAAGCCGCGCGCGCGCGGGCAGGTGGCCGCGGCCTTCCTGGCCGGTTATGGCCTCTTGCGTTTCATCGCCGAGTATTTCCGCGAGCCCGACGACTACCTGGGCCTGCTGGCCCTGAACCTCAGCATGGGCCAGTGGCTGTGCCTGCCCATGATCGCGGCGGGTGTGGGCCTGTGGGCCTGGGCTGGCCGCCAGCCGCAGCGCGGCTGATTCCCGCCGCCGTTTCCCGATGCCGGACGTCGATCAGGGTTTACACGGATTCTGTAATTACTCATAATTACGGAAAATTATCTGCAGACGAGGGCACTGGGCTGAATTTCTTGGCCCGGACCTGCGTCCCACAGTCCAAGGCCAGCACCATGCGTGTCGTCCACAACTCGCTGCACGAACAGGTCGCCGACACCCTGCGGCAGGAGATCTTTGGCGGCATGCTGGCGCCGGGCAGCTTTGTGGACGAGGCGGCGCTGTGTGAACGGCTGGAAATCTCGCGCACGCCGCTGCGCGAGGCACTCAAGGTGCTCACGGCCGAAGGCCTGGTGCGGCACGAGCCGCGCCGCGGCTGTTTTGTCAACGAGGTGACCGAGCGGGACCTGGACGAAATCTTCCCCGTGATCGCCCTGCTCGAAGGCCGCTGTGCCTATGAAGCCGCCCAACGCGCCAGCGATGCCGATCTGGTGGCGCTGGAAACCCTGCACGACAAGCTGCAGAAGGCGGCGCAGCACAAGCGCATCGTCGACTACTACGACACCAACTACACCATTCACGAGGCCATCATCACCCTGGCCGACAACCGCTGGCTGGCCCAGGTCATCGGTGACCTGCGCAAGATCCTCAAGCTCGCGCGCCTGCAGCAGCTGCACGCCCCGGGCCGGCTGGAGCAGAGCCTGAGTGAGCACATGGCCGTCTTCGCCGCGCTCAAGGCGCGTGACGCCGAAGGCGCCGAGGCGGCCATGCGCACCCATCTGACACGCCAGCGTGTCGCGCTGCGCGAACTCGCCCGTCAACAAAACCGGAGGTTGGCATGAACGCTACGAGCTGGATCAGCCGCAAGGTCGCGCGCCTCTTGCCCGTGGTGCGTCAGGGTCTCTTGTCTTCCGGGGAGGCCGGGGCGGTGGCCGTGCGCACCGGCAGCCGCCCTGAAGTGAGCGAGCAGGCGCAGGCCGAACGGCCCACGCGCGAGCGCCTGACGGCCAGCTTGCGCCACAAGGCCGAGGCCATGTCGCCGCGTATGCTGCGCCTGACGCTGGAGGAGCTGCGGGCCACGAT
Organism: uncultured Hylemonella sp.; assembly: GCA_963513855.1. Classification (GTDB taxonomy): domain Bacteria; phylum Pseudomonadota; class Gammaproteobacteria; order Burkholderiales; family Burkholderiaceae_C; genus Hylemonella. The sequence continues at coordinate 2,525 of CAUPRZ010000018.1, read as the reverse complement.
CGAACCGCAGATCAGCGAGGTGGAGGGCGGGCGCCGGGCCCAGGTGCTGATCCAGCGTTACACCCGGGCGACGGTCGAGCGCAGGCGCGACATGTGGCTGTTGATGAGCGAGATGTTCACGGCCGATGCCGAGAAAGTGAAAAAGGCGCAGGCCAAGTTTGCCGCCGCCGTGGGCACACCCGACGAGGCGGCCGCCGAGGTGCAGTACCGGCGCGCTACGGTCTCGCCGCGCCGGCGCCTGCTGCAGCGTTTCAGTGTGCTGCCTGAGGGCATCCGTTTCCTGGTGGACGTGCGCGCCGAGATGCAGCCCTGGCTCAAGAAGGACAAGCGCCTGCAGGCCCTGGATGTGGAGATGGAGTACATGTTCTCCACCTGGTTCGATGTGGGCTTTCTGGAGCTGCGCCGTATCAGCTGGGACTCGCCGGCCTCGCTGGTCGAGAAGCTCATCAAATACGAGGCCGTGCACGACATCCGCAGCTGGGACGACGTGAAAAACCGGCTCGATTCGGATCGCCGCTGTTACGGCTTCTTTCATCCACGCCTGCCCGATGAGCCGCTGATCTTTGTCGAGGTCGCGCTGATCGACCACATGGCCGACTGCATCACACCGCTGCTCGATGAAAAAGCCGCCGCGTCCGACCTGGACAAGGCGACCACGGCCATCTTCTATTCCATCAGCAACACCCAGACCGGTTTGCGCGGTGTGAGTTTTGGTGATTCGCTGATCAAACGTGTGGCCGAGACCCTGAGCGCGGAGTTCCCGCGCCTGCGTCACTACGCCACCTTGTCGCCCATCCCCGGCCTGCGCAAATGGCTAGGCCAGAACGCCGCGCGCCTGCTGGAACTCACCCCTGAAAAGGAGCAGGCCGAGCTGGGCCGTGCCGCCGGCTTCGAGCCGCCGACCGCGCCCCATTTGCTGCAGGCCCTGGAACATGTGGCCACGCTCGATGCGCGTTCGCCGCTGCGGCGCTGGTTGCTGCAGTGTGCGGCCCAGTACCTGGGGCGCGAACTCAATGAGGGCAAACCCGTGGACCCGGTGGCACGTTTCCACCTGGGCAATGGCGCGCGGGTCGAGCGCCTGAACTGGCTGGGGGACCCCTCGACCAAGGGCTTGCAGCAGTCCTATGGCCTCATGGTCAACTACCTGTACGATCTCAAGCGACTCGATCGCAACCGGGCCCTGTTGGCCGACGGCAAAATAGCCGTAGCAGGGGCCATCGAAGAACTGCAGTTCCGAGTGCAGTGATCCCCAGCGTGGATTTTTATTTCAACAAGAGGAGACAAGCATGAACCACACCACCCTCCGGGGTCTGAACCGACGCAGCGTGCTGCGTTATGCCGCGGCCGGCCTGGTCGCCAGTCCCCTGCTGGGCCAGGCCCAGTCGGGCTGGCCGGCCAAACCCGTCACGATCGTTGTGCCTTTCCCGGCCGGGGGCGGCACCGATGCCTTTGCCCGTCCGCTGTCGGCGTCTTTTTCCAGGCTGACCGGCAAGCAGCTCATCATCGACAACCGCGGTGGCGCTGGCGGCACCCTGGGCGCCAGCATCGCGGCCAAGGCCCAGCCGGATGGCTACAGCCTGTTCATGGGTGCCGTGCACCACACCATCGCTCCTTCGATGTATCCCAAGCTGGACTACGACATCGAGAAGGACTTCATGCCCCTGGCCCTGGTGGCCACGGTGCCCCAGGTGCTGGTGGTCAACCCCAAGAAGATCACCGAAAACGATTTCAAGTCCTTCCTCGAGATGGTGCGCAAGAACCCCGGCCGCCTGAACTACGGCTCGGCCGGTAGCGGCACCTCGCACCATCTGGCGGGCGAGCTGTTCAAGCAGCAGACCAAGACCTTCATCACCCACATCCCCTACCGCGGCGCCGGTCCGGCCCTGCAGGACCTGATTGCCGGTAACGTGGACATGATGTTCGACGGCCTGGGTTCATCGGCTGCGCACATCAAGGGTGGCCGTATCAAGGCCCTCATGGTGGCGGGTGCCAAGCGTAACCCGGCTTTCCCGGACCTGCCCTGCGCGGGTGAGCTGGGCCTGCCCGAGTACACGGTGCAGACCTGGTACGGCATCTGGGCCCCCAAGGGCACACCGGCCGATGTGGCTGCGGCTGCCGTGGCCGAAATCCGCAAGGCCGGTGCGACACCGGAAGCCAAGACGGCCTGGGCCAACCAGGGCGCCGATTTCAGCGACATGAGCCCGCAGCAGTTCGGCCAGTTCGTGAGTGCCGAGGTCAAGCGCTGGGCCCAGGTGGTCAAGCTGTCGGGCGCCAAGCTCGACTGAGGACGCCATGGGGCACGCAGAACTTGTTGTGGGGGGCAGCGTCCGTTGCGAACGCGAGGGCCTGCTGGCCCGCGTGACGCTGAGCCATCCGGGCAAGTTCAACGCCATGTCACGTGCGATGTGGCGTGAGCTGCGTGCCGTCTTCACCGTCCTGCAGACCGACACCTCCCTGCGCTGCATCCTGCTGCGCGGGGAGGGCGGTCATTTCTGCGCAGGCGGTGACATTTCCGAATACGAGAG